>NZ_BAXF01000030.1:0-13546 GCF_001310435.1 Arthrobacter sp. JCM 19049
CACCGCCCCGGGGTGGGGCGCAATCCCCCGGCTGTTGTCCCTGGATGAGGCCCAAGCACGCCGGCTGGAGCTCATTGGCCGCACCCTGCCTGCGCTCCAGCCCCGCCCGGTGCTGACCGAACGTGAACTGGAGCTGCTGCAGCTGCTGCGCACGGGGTTGTCCCGGCGGCAGATGGCCGAGGCGACGTTCCGTTCCCCCCAACACCATCAAGTCCCAGTTGCGCGGCCTGTACAAAAAGCTGGGGGCCACCGATGCCGCCGCAGCCTTGGAACGGGCGCGCCAGGCCGGGCTGTAGCCGGGATCACGGGGCGTCCCCTCGCCGACAAGTTATCCACACAACTGTGGACAATGTGGGCTTTCTTGACTCCGAGCGTTGTTAATCCCACGGCGATCGAAGCCCGTGATCCCGGGCTTCCCGGGCCCGTCTGGTTCGCTGATTTCCGCGGGATCTCGCGCTTTTGCGCCAAGCGCACCAAAGTTCTGCACATCTCCTCCCGGCGTTGTGCACAGAGTTATACCCATTTTCCACAGGAGCTGTGGATAATGACATGTTTTTCACAGGGCGGACCGTCTGCCGCTAGGATTCCCTTGGCGTCGCCACGCCTTTCCCGCCTTCGGACCCGATCGGAGACCCCATGTCAACGCTGGCCGAGCTCACCCCGCTGCAACGCCAATCGGTGTGGCGTACCCTGCGCTCCCCACGCCTGCTGAAGACCGAGCTGCTGGCCGCTGGTGGTCTCCCTGGCGCTGATTCCGGAGGTAATCGCCTTCTCGATCATTGCCGGGGTGGATCCGCGCATCGGGATCTTTGCCTCCTTCACCATGTCCGTGGTCATTGCGTTCACCGGTGGACGCCCGGCCATGATTTCGGCGGCCGCCGGAGCCGTCGCCCTGGTGGTCGCACCGCTGGTGCGCAGCCATGGGGTGGAGTATCTGTTTGCCACGGTGATCCTGGCCGGGGTGATCCAGGTGCTGTTGGCCGTGGCAGGGGTGGCGAAACTGATGCGCTTCATTCCCCGTCAGGTGATGGTCGGCTTCGTCAACGCGCTGGCCATCCTGATCTTCCTCTCCCAGATGCCGGAACTGCAGGCCGTCCCGTGGGCCGTCTACCCGCTGGTGGCCTTGGGACTGGCGGTGGTCTACTTCTTCCCCAAGCTCACTTCCGCCATCCCGGCCCCGCTGGTGGCAATCGTGCTGCTGACCGCGATCACCGTCCTCGCCAGGATCACCGTGCCCACGGTGGGCGACAAGGGCGAGCTGCCCGAGTCGCTGCCGTTCTTCCTCATCCCGGACGTGCCGCTGAACCTGCAGACGTTCAAGATCATCTTCCCCTACGCACTGGCGGTGGCGTTTGTGGGCTGCTTGAATCCCTGCTGACCGCAAAGCTGGTGGATGACATCACCGACACCCCCTCGAACAAGACCCGCGAATCCTGGGGGCAGGGCACCGCGAACATCGTGACCGGGTTCTTCGGCGGGATCTGCGGCTGCGCGATGATCGGGCAGACCATGATCGGGGTGAAGGCCTCCGGGGGCCGCACCCGGATCTCGACCATGTTCGCCGGGGTGTTCATGCTGCTGCTCACCGTCCTGCTCGGGGACGTGGTGGCCCAGATCCCGATGGCGGCACTGGTGGCGGTGATGATCTTCGTGTCCCTGACCACGTTCAACTGGCACAGCATCCGTCCGGCCACGCTCAAGGCCATGCCCAAGAGCGAGACCGCGGTGATGCTGGTGACCGTGGCGTTCACGGTGGCGACCAACAACCTGGCCATTGGCGTGGGGCTGGGAGTGCTCACCGCGATGGTGCTTTTCGCCAACCGGGTCGCCCACTTCGTCACCGTCAAGCGCAGCGTCACCGGGGACACCGAGGGACAGGTGGCGATCTACACGGTGGACGGCGAGCTGTTCTTCGCCTCCTCCAATGACCTGTACACCCAGTTCAACTACGCCCAGGATCCCGGACGCATCATCATCGACATGTCAGGATCCCACCTGTGGGACGCCTCGACCATCGCGGCCCTGGACTCGGTGACGGACAAGTATGAAAGCTACGGAAAGCAGGTTCAGGTGCATGGCCTCAACGAGGCCAGCCGGGCCATGCGCGAGCGGCTGCGCGGCAAGCTGCGGGACTAGGACCTCGGCCGGCAGCCGCGCACGGCGAGCCTACAGGTCCAAGGTGTCGGCCGCGTCCTGGCGCAGCTGGTTCTTGCGGATCTTGCCGGTAACGGTGGTGGGGAACTCCTCCAGCACCATCAGGTGCTCGGGCACCTTGTAGTGGGCGAGCTTGCCGCGGGCGAACTCGCGTACGGCACCCAGGTCCAGCGGAGCGCGGCCGGCCTTCATCCGCACGCAGGCGCACACCACCTCCCCGTATTTTTCATCGGGCACCCCAATCACCGAGACGTCCTCGATGTCCGGGTGGCGGAAGTAGAAGTCCTCGATTTCCCGGGGGTAGATGTTCTCCCCGCCGCGAATGATCATGTCCTTGATACGCCCAACGATGGTGCAGTAGCCGTCCTCGCGCATCACCGCCAGGTCCCCGGTGTGCATCCAGCCGTCCTCGTCGATGGCCTCGCGGGTCTTTTCCTCATCGTTCCAGTACCCGAGCATGACCGAGTAGCCGCGGGTGCAGTACTCCCCGGGCTCACCGCGCTGCACGGTCTGCCCGGTGGCCGGTCGATGATCTTGATTTCCAGGTGCGGGTGCACGCGGCCGATGGTGGCGGTGCGCCGCTCCACATCGTCATCGTCGCGCGTTTGGCAGGAGACCGGGCTGGTTTCGGTCATCCCATAGGCGATGGAGATTCCCTCCATGTGCATGTCCTGGATGCTGCGGCGCATGACCTCCACCGGGCAGACCGAACCGGCCATGATCCCGGTGCGCAGGTGCCCAGGTCGTAGTCGCCAAAGCTGGGGTGGTTCTGCATGGCGATGAACATGGTGGGCACCCCGTAGACTCCGGTGCACCGCTCCTGCGCGATGGCGCGCAGGGTGGCTTCGGGTTCGAAGCTGGGGGCGGGGATGACCATGGTGGTGCCATGCGTGGTGCACCCCAGGTTGCCCATCACCATTCCGAAGCAGTGGTAGAAGGGAACCGGGATGCATAGCCGGTCCTCGGGGCCGAGGCGGATCATCTCGGTGACGAAGTACCCGTTGTTCAGGATGTTGCGGTGGCTGAGGGTCGCGCCCTTGGGGTAGCCGGTGGTGCCCGAGGTGTACTGGATGTTGATCGGCTCCTCCGGGGTGGTGCCGGCCAGATGGCGGTCCACCTCGGCCTGCGGGATCTGTCCGCCCGCCTCCAGCAGTTGCGCCCAGTCATCGGTATCCAGGTAGATCACCCGCTCCAGGTCGGGCGTGTCCACCATGGACCGCTCGATCATCTCCCGGTAGTTGCTGCTCTTGAACTCGGAGACCGCCACGAGCATGCGCATCCCGCTGTGGTTCACCGCGTAGGCGTACTCGTGGGTGCGGTAAGCGGGATTCACGTTGACCAGGATGACCCCGAGCTTGGCGGTGGCGTACTGCACCAGTGTCCATTCGGCGCAATTCGGCGCCCAAATGCCCAGGCGGTCCCCCTTGTTGATGCCGGCGGCCAGCAGTCCGCGGGCCAGCAGGTTCACATCCCGGTCCAGTTCCGACCAGGTCCAGCGCCGGCCCGAAGCCACCTCCACCAGCGCCTCGCGCTGGGAGTAGCGGGCCACCGTGTCCTGCAGTGATCCGCCGATGGTGTCCTGCAGCAGCGCTGGCTCTGTCTCGCCCTTCGCATAGGATTTCATGCCCCGACTCCCCCGACTCGAAGCTCCTGCACCATGGCGGCGGAATTCGCTGTTTGCGGCGTGCGCGCCCGGGCCTGCTGGTTCATGCTTTCTCCATGCTTCTCAGGTGGCGTGATGACTGGGTTCCGCGCCGAGAGCACCGGGATTCGGATTATCCCGGACGTGTCGCGGGTCACAATCCTTACAATAGCCGCACACCCGGTTCAAGCCAACTAACCGAGTTTCCTCGTCGGGTCGGGCATCAGCCGGGACGCTTGGCCTCGTACATGGACCGGTCGGCCCGCAGCACGAGGGTTCCCAGGTTGTCCTCCGGCCCGACCTGCGCCACCCCGAAGGACCATGCCGCCCCGGAGGTCGCCTGCATCCGACGCATCAGCCCCTGCGCCTGTGGTGCGGTGGTGTCCGGGAAGAGCAGCACGAATTCATCGCCGTCAAGCCGGAAGATCAGATCCGTTCTGCGCGCCGCATCCTGCCAGTGCCGGACCAGCTCCTGCAGGATCCTGTCCCCCGCCCCGTGGCCCTGGGTGTCATTGATGGTCTTGAATCCGTCCAGGTCGACCATCGCCACACTCAAGGCTCTGCGCGCTTACGCGAACGCAGCATCGCCTGCTCCCCGTAAACGCTCAGTGCCCGCCGATTCAGTGCCCCGGTGAGCTCATCAACCTCGGTCTGCTCGCGGAACCGGTCCCGCACAAACGAGCCCACGCCGGTGCCCAGAACGGTGAAGAACATCAGGGCAGCGATGTTCAAGATCCCCTGGCTGTGTTCGGTGCCAGCAACCGGGCCGATGAGCACACCGTAGGGAATGGTGAACAGCAGCGCCGGGTAGATCGTGCACCGCGCCAGCCAGGGCGGGAAAATCCAGGAAAGGTAGAGCGCCAGCAGCGGGAACTGCTGCAGGCGGAAGACCACCTGTTCGTGGTTTCGGGTGAACGCCACAAAGTAGATGAACGCGGCGACCTCGGCCAGCGCACCCACGTACATGATCCAGGACGCCAGCTTGTCCCCGGCGCGGTAGATCGCGCCCAGGATGGCGGCGCAGCCCAGACAATACAGGATGTTGAAACCCTGCAGCACCGGGCTGCGCACCGGAAGAAAAAGCGCAATGAGATAAAAGACCAGCATGAACAGGGCCACCAGCGCGGTGACCATGACGTGCATCTGGGTCAAGGTGCGAAACGGCGCGGGCACAACGTTCTGCCACCACGCCATGGGGGTGTGCTCCCGCCGGTCAGCCGGCTTGCGCCCCGCCCCGGGGGCAGAAACTGGGAAAACGCCGCAGAGCGACCCACGTCGTGGTTTCGCCTTCTGGGGCACTGTAAAATCTGCTTCGGGCCCCGGCCCCGCGCCCTGCAGCCACCGTCATCACTTCCCGCCGACCAACCCTTCGCCTATCGTCATTCCGCGCTCAAAGGTATCCCTTGAAATTCGTTTTCCAACCGCTCATCGACGTAGGCTCCTCTTCCCTGCTGGGTTTCGAAGCCCTGACCCGCTTCGCCGACGGGCTTGGCCCCGCACAGCACTTCCAGGCCGCCCGGGATGAGGGTCGGCTGGTCGAGTTGGAGCTGCGCGCCATCCAGGGCATCCTGGAGGCCAGCGCCCTGCTGCCCACCGGCGTGCTGGTGACCCTGAACGCCTCGGGGTCGACGATCGAATCCTTCGCCGGCTCCAGTCTACGGCTCGACCCCCGGCTGGTGTGGGGTCTGGAACTCAATGAGCAAAGCGATCCGGCAGTATGCGCCCGGGCCCGGCAGCTGGCCGACGCCATGGGCTGCCTGCTGCTCATTGATGACGCTGGAGTCGCCCACGCCACTCGGGAGCGGATTGTGCAGCTGCACCCGGACATCGTGAAGCTGGACCGCACCATGATCACCGGCTATGAGCAGGACCCGCGGATCCGAACGCTGGTTGATTCGCTGTTGCAGGCTGCCAATTCGATCGGGGCCAAGACGCTGGCCGAGGGCGTGGAAACCATCGGGCAGCTGCAGCTGGTGGAGCGACTGGGGTTCGACTATGCCCAGGGGTTCCACTTCAGCCCCGGGCGGCCGGGCGAGGAGATTGGGGCGATGCTGCAGGATCTGGACCGGCGCCTCGGGATTGGTATTCCGGCCCCCTGACCGGCGTTCGCACTCTTGGAGTGCGAGAACCGGATCACCGACAGTATGCTTAGCAGTCCCAGGACCGGGTAGCTCGCCGCGAGGCTGCCCACGAACGCGGCCGGCACCGAACGCCAGCGCGAATGCAAGGTGCTTTCGGGCAGCAACAGTCCCCGCGTCCCGGGAACGGCGAGCGCGGCAATAGTGCTGCATTCCCATTACCGCCCGGCCGGCGCTCCACGTGCTTGCCGGTGGCCACGTTCTTCTGGGAGGCCCAATCCACCAGCACGACACCCGGGCGCCAGCAAACGGATCATCGGTAGTGCGACCAGGGGAAAAATTTGGCAAATCCCGACCGCCAAAAACGGTGACAACCGGGGGTTGAGTCCGTATCGTTTTCAGTACGCTTTTTCGCGCGCCCCAGTAGCCGAAGGTCGGAAATGTCCGAGCCATCCCCACCCACCAGTACCCCACCACCGGAACCCCAAGTGCTCCGGGAACCGGAACGCGCGATGCGTTCCTTTGGGCACATCCTAGTGAACACGGCGGTGGCGAACCTGACGACCAGCTACCTGTGGTTTGCGCTGGTGTTCTGGGTCTACCTGGAAACCCGCAATGTCATGGCCACCGTTCATTGGCGGCGCATTCATGCTGCTGATTGCCGTGTTCTCCATGGTCTTTGGCACGATCGTTGACAACCACCGCAAGAAGACGGTGTTCGTCTTCTCCGCCGTCTTCACGGCGGTGGCGTTCTGCCTGGCCGGCCTGCTCTACCTGTGGCTTCCCACCGAGCGGATCCTGTACATCGGCGGATGGGAGTTCTGGCTCTTTTGCGGAGTGATCCTGCTCGGTTCCATTGTCGAGCAGATGCGCTCCATCGCATTGGCCACCACGGTTACGCTGCTGGTCCCGGTCGAACGCCACGCGAACGCAAACGGTCTGGTCGGTACCGTGCAGGGCATCGCTTCATCATCACCAGCGTCTTTTCCGGGCTGTCCATCGGGCTGCTGGGGATGGGCTGGACGCTCTCGCTGTCGATTGCGCTGGTGGCGGTGAGCATGGTGCACCTGGTGCTGATCCCCATCCCGGAACAGGCCCCCGAGCGGGAGCCGGGACGGAACCGGGCGATTGACCTGAAGATGGGGTTCACCACCGTGCTGGCGATCCCCGGACTGTTGTCGCTGATCATCTTCTCGATGTTCAACAACTTCGTCGGCGGGGTCTACATGGCGTTAATGGACCTACGGGCTGACGATCATGTCCGTTGAAATGTGGGGCATCGTGTTCGGGCTGGCCTCCACCGGCTTCATCATTGGCGGGCTGCTGGTGGCGAAGTTCGGGCTGGGCCGAAACCCCATTCGCACGCTGCTGCTGGCCGTGGCAATGATGGGGCTGCTGGGCGCCGTGTTCACGATCCGGGAATGGGCCTGGCTCTACGTGCTGGGGATCTGGCTGTACATGATGCTGATCCCGGCCGCGGAAGCCTCCGAGCAAACGGTAATCCAGAAAGTGGTTCCATTCCGCCGGCAGGGCCGGGTGTTCGGCTTCGCCAGATGCTCGAGGCGGCAGCGGCCCCATCACGGCTTTCCTGATTGCCCCGCTGGCCGAATACCTGATCATCCCGTTCATGAAATCGGAGCAGGGTGAAGCGGCCATGGGCTGGCTGCTGGGGGCCGGGCAGGCCCGCGGCATCGCCCTGGTGTTCCTGGTGGCCGGGTTGGTGATGGTGCTCGTCGCCTTGCTGGCCTTGGGCAGCGGCCAATACCGGAAGCTATCCAGGATCTTTGCCGCCGAGAAGCAGAATGAGCCGGAGACCAACCAAGCGGTGGCCGACTAGTGTCCCGGGCTGTTGCCACGCTGAGTGGTAGCTGCTGGCGCGCTTTTTGCCGCTGCCGCAAAACCGGTCACGGTCGGCAGCAGAATTGCCTAGTGTTGAGGGGCAACCGGGTAACAGCCCGGCTCTGGCAAGCAGGTTCAGTGGAGGACAAGATGACGCAGCATTCCGGGGAAGAACTCGTTGGCAAGGACTTTTGGGAAAGCCACTATGGAAGATCCGAGCGGATCTGGTCCGGCAACGTGAACTCCACCCTGGCCGCCGCGCTGAAGGACCTGGCACCGGGCAGCGCGTTGGACCTGGGCTGCGGTGAGGGCGGGGACGCGCTCTGGCTGGCAGCGCGGGGCTGGCAGGTCACCGGAGTGGATATCTCCGAAACCGCCGTCGCCCGCGCGCGTGAGGCAGCCGCCGAACACGGGATGTCCGAATCCACCGAATTCATCGCCGTGGATCTGGCCGAATGGGATGATCAGCGGGAGTTTGACCTGGTAACCCTCAGTTTCTTCCAGGCACCCTTTGACTTCCAGCGCGCTGAAATCCAGCGCAGGGCCACCGAACGCGTCGCCGTTGGCGGACGCATCGTGGTGCTCTCCCACGCAGCCACCCCTCCTGGGCCGGACCTGGCGCCGAGGGGCAGGGGCATGCCCACCATCCGACCATGCCACGGTCGATGACGAGCTGCGCGCGCTGGGCATGCCAACCGCTGGCTGGGAGGTGCTGCGCGCGGAGCTGGTGCAGCGCGAGGTCACGGGACCCGAAGGGCAGCACGCCACCATTGATGACGTGCTGGTGGTGGCCCGCCGGAGCTAGCCGCCATGCCCTCCTTGCCGGCCTAGGGAACCGGCTGGTGCCTAACGCAGCCGGGAGAGGCGCTGGTTGACCTCGTCCTTGTCGAAGTGCGCGACATCCAGCGCCTCGCCCTCGCCCAGGCCCAGCCACTGGCGGTACTCGTCATGCTCCGGATGCTTCCGGTCCTCGACGGCCGCCTGGATGTTCTCCCAGCCCCATACGCCGCCGGAGTCCTCGGCCGGGGCCATCCGCCGCCCACCGGTGCAGCGCGGCACGGTGCCGCCGTCATCATCCAGAACCTTTTCCAGTTCGATGACGTGTTCCCAGTTGTCCCCGAAATCGTAGATGTAGTCCAGCTTGTCCTTCGGCTCGCTCAGCAGTTCGCCGACCGTCACCGTGGTCTCGTCGATGTCCTCGTCCATGCCCCCGGGTTTGGGCGCATAGGACGCACCATTGCGGCCCCCGTGGGAGAAGCTGTGCAGGTGGCTGTCATCCCATGCGAAACTGCGCTGGATGATCGCATGCAGCTCGTCCAACCGGGTTTCGGGCCGCACCAGAACACGGCGCCAGATCGGCGGCTTGGCCGAACGCAGGGTGACCTTCAGCTGTAGCACGGTGCCGTCGGCAGGCTGCTGCGGCTGATCCGTGTCAGGCTTGCGGGCCCCGGGCAGGGCTAAGACCTCGGCCAGCTCGGTGCCGGGTGTCTCTTTCCCGGCCGTTTCCGCGCCCGTGCCCGGTATGGCCTCCAGTTCGGTGACGTTCTCCTGCTCTCGACCGTCCTGTCGGCCTGCGGGCACCGGGCTGGTCTCGGGCGAGTCGTCAAAGGGATCCTCCTCCACGCTGGAGTCAATGAAGCTTTCAACCATCAGCGACAGGCTCACCGTGCTGTGGTAGCCCTCGTCCTTGGCGATCAGACCCAGCCATGCCAGTTCCTCCAGCATCCCCACGGCCAGGTCCCGTTGCTCCTGGCGGACCGTCGGTCGGTGTCTTGCCCAACCGGCAGTGCTGCACCGTCCAGTCCCTCAAAGATCCACCCCGTGCACAGTTCCCACGCGCCGGTCATCTCCGAATTCGCCGCGGGTGCCAGTTCCAGCAGATCTTCCACGTAGGCCTGGACAAAGTTGAACACCGCGGCGAAGCCAGCTTCCGAGTCAATCTCCTGCGCGAAATCCTCGGCGGCTTCCCCGGCAAGCACATCATGCCGGCGCAGGTCGCACACGCCCGAAACCAGCAGTGAGCGGTAGATCCGCAGAAGCTGGGCCGGGACGTCAAAAGTCCGGGAATCGGGCATCAGGTCCGCCATCTGCCGCTGCGCCTCCGCGAACGCCTCGGGGGTCAGCTCCCCGTTCTCCTGAACCGGCCGACCAGTCCCCAGCCAGCTGGAGAGGCGACGGCCAATGGCCAGCAGGGGCGCCTGACGCAATTCGCCGGTGATGACCGAGCGCATGTGCTCGAACAGGCCCTCGTCCTCCATGTCCGCAAAGCGTGAATCGTCCTCACCTTCAGCGAACTCCAGCAGCCGCTGCAGCTGCTGCTCGGTACCGGCCCAGCGCCCGGTCTCGTCCAGGAAGAGCGCGTAGTCCTGCCAGGAACGCAACAGCATCTGCCCTGCTGCATCGAAAGATCGTCCTGGGCCTGGTCCTCGGCGAAGGCGACGATCGCCGCCAGCACCTCGATCAGCTGCTCAACCCGCAGCTCGGTGGCCGACAGTGCCCCGGTCGCCTCGGCGTAGACGCCCAGGGAGTATCTGACGAGTTCGAAGCTGGGCAACGCCAGTTCACCCATCTCCGGATCGTCGTAGGCGCTTTCAAACCAGGCGACGTAATCGGCGGCGAGGCTATCAACCTGACGCTCCATAATGGCGCTATTCGCCGGCTTGCCCCGGTGTTCCTGACGCGCCGGGTGGCCCTGCTTGCGGACTTTCTTCTTCTTTTTCTGTCCCACCGCGCGCTTCCCCTGCTTCCGCTTCGAAATTGTCTTGTATTCAGGCTACTTCCTACCCACCTTCGGACCCGGAAGCTGTGCCACTATTGCCTGCCCCCGCTGCGATTGAGCTCGTGCCCCGCCCTACTCTTTACTGGGAATTACCTGAGAGTCCTCGCGTTTGCATGCGTGTGAAAGCTAGAGTCCGATGCAAGCATTGCTGTTGCCGCTGGGCTTTCCTGATTTGCGTCGCATCACTCGCATCTGGGTCCGCCCAACCAGACAGGGCCAACCGCAGCGCGACTACCGGGGAAATCAATACCGGTATTTGTCGTGCCCTTTTGGAGGTTGAAGCATGGCGGAGCGATTCGTGAAATCGCACATTGCAGAACGCGTGGCTGAATTTATCGGAGCGCGCGAAACCCGCGCATACCTGGAGTCCCACGGCTGGGTCCACGGCATGCCCATCATCATGGCCAAGCCGCATGAGCCGCTGGACGACGTGATGGGTCTGGTTGCCATCCAGCAGGCCCTGCACTGATTGCCACCGTGGATCCCAGCACCGAGGAGCTTCGCTTCCTCTACGTCTCAACACCTTCAGCCGCGTTGAAGGACGTGCCGCCGTGCCGCCCGGAAACCGATGTCTGCAAGCTCTTCGAGGCCGCGGCCAAAAGCGAAAGCATCACCTTTCGCAGCCGCTACACCCCGCACAGCGCGGTGGCGCACCTGGTTCCGGTCTTTGATGCCGCCGCAGCAGGGGCCATCCCCGCCAGCGAGGGGGAAAGCTCACTCAAGCCCTGACGCATTGTGCGCCGTCCCCAGCACGACGGGGAACGCTGCCGCGGCGGACCACACAAAGCGGGTCTGCCGCGGCAGCGGTGAGAAGTTGAACGGTGCGCTGCCGGCCGGGCCAGCCGAGAAAATTGAAGAACGACAGCAAAAAACCGCGGGGCGATCATACGGCTCCGCGGTCAGAAGTGCAGGGTTTCCCGGTAGGAAGGAACTTAGTGGGAATGATAACCCCAGATCCATCTGGACGGTGTTACCACTCCACCGGATCACCGCACACCTACCGGGGGGTGAATGCACGAGACCCTTATCCGGTCGCCTTGGACGACCAGACATTATGACTGTAGCACCCGGCGGACCACCCAGACGGCGTTGCACCGCACGAGTGCATGACCTTTCACACCTTGACTCAGCGGCCTTTTCCTGTCTATTTTTCAGCCGCGCCAGCGAACCGACTGCAGGTGTTGAACCTCGCAGCAGGTCAAACACGCGTCGCGTTAAAAGGAGAACCGGAACCACACCCGGTCACGACGTTCCCGCCCGGCCTGTCCCTGCGAAACATCACTGGAACAAAGAGGTTGGACAAGCTGGGAGGTACGACGTGAACTAGGGCGCGGCTCCGGCCCGGTCTAGGAGTACTGCAGGCAGCGCCTACAGCATGATCTGGCGGTTCTGGTCCTTGTAGAGCAGGTAGCGGAAGTTCGACGGTCCGCCGGCGTAGCAGGCCTGCGGGCAGAAGGCGCGCAGTGCCATATAGTCCCCGGCCTCGACCTCCACCCAGTCGTCGTTCAGACGGTAGACGGCCTTGCCCTCCAGGACGTACAGGCCGTGCTCCATCACGTGGGTTTCGGCGAACGGGATCGAGGCGCCCGGTTCGAAGGTCACGATGTTCACCCCGAAGTCGAAGGCCACGTCGTTCGGGTCCAGCATCCGGGTGGTGCGCCACTTGCCGTCGGTGTCGGGCATGGCGCCGGCCTCGATGTCCTGCTCGTTGCCGACCACCGGGCCCGGGGCGGCCACCCGGCCAGCGGCTCGTAGCGCTTGCGGATCCAGTGGAAGGTGGCGACCTCGGCGGCGTTGTTCTTCGCCGACCACTGAGCACCGGCCGGCAGGTAGGCGAAGCCGCCCTCGGCCAGCACGTGGTTCTCGCCCTCGATGCTCAGGCTCAGTTCCCCGGCCACCACGAACACAAACCCGGAAACCTCGGCCTGCGGCTCGGGCTTCTCGGCGCCGCCACCCGGACCGACCTCAACGATCGACTGGGCGAAGGTGGTCGGCCCACCGGCCACCGGACGGTTCAGCACCCAGGCGCGGGTGTTGGTCCACTCGGGGAAGACGCTGGTGACGATGTCGCGCAGCACCCCGCGCGGGATCACGGTGTACGCCTCGGTGACCACGGCGCGGTCAGTAAGCAGATCGGTCTGCGGCGGGTGGCCGCCGTAGGTGGTGTAGTAGGGGGTCTTCGCGCCGGCTTGGGCTGTCATGGTCTTCTCCTCAGGCATGGGAACGGTTCAGGGCTAGGGCTTCAAGTTCGGCAACGGAAATCTGGGCCAGTGCGGCCACTTCCTCTTCCTCCACTGCACCGCAGGCCAGGCCGCGGTGAATGTAGCGGGCCAGCGCACGGGCGGTCGCCGGCTCATCCATGATCGCCGATTCGATCTTGTGGACGTAGTTGCGCAGCCGGGTGGCTGCCGCTTCAAGGTTCTCCCGGAAGAAGGAGAAGGTTGCCAGGTATCGGGTGACCAGCTGGTTCTCGTGCAGGTCCCAGCCCTGGTAGATGCCGCGTTCCAGGTGGCGGCGCACCAGGCGGGCGTGCAGCGCCCAGGCGGCGGCCACGTTCTCCGGGTCCCCGGCGGGCAGGATGTTGGTCGAGCCGTCGGAGAGCTCCACCCCGGTGCCGGCCACCACAACCTGCAGCACGTCCTTGGCGAAGTCCGCCACCGGGTGCTCCATGGACTGGTAGGCGGCGGCCACCCCGAGCGAGGCCGAGTAGTCGTAGGTGCCGTAGTGCAGCGAGGAAACCCGCCCCTTGCCGGCGTGGATCAGCTGGGCCACCGGGTGGGTGCCGTCCGCGGCGATGATCACCTGCGGGGTCTCCACCTGCACCTCGAAGCGCAGTGATCCGACCTCCAGGCCGTGGGCGGCCTCCAGCTTCTCGGCCAGGAACACCATGGCCTCAACCTGGGCCACGGTGGTGACCTTCGGCAGGGTCAGGCGCAGCCCCTGCGGCAGCGGGCCGTGGCTGGCCAGCTGGGAGATGAACACATCCAGGGTGCGCACCGCCCGGGCCCGGGTTTCGGCCTCAAAGCACTTGAAGCGGATCCCGATGAACGCCGG
>NZ_BAXF01000031.1:0-13422 GCF_001310435.1 Arthrobacter sp. JCM 19049
AGGAGCCAGGCCCTGGCCGAGCGGGCCGGTGGTGATTTCCACGCCCGCGGTGTGGCCGAACTCCGGGTGGCCCGGGGTCTTGGCGTCCCAGGTGCGCAGCGCGGCCAGGTCCTCCATCTCCAGGCCGTAGCCGGAGAGGAAGAGCTGCAGGTACAGGGTCAGCGAAGTGTGACCGGGGGAGAGGATGAAGCGGTCGCGGCCGAACCAGTTCGGGTCGTTCGGGTCGTGGCGCAGGTGCTTCTGGAAGATCAGATAGGCGGCCGGGGCCAGGCTGATGGCGGTACCGGGATGGCCGTTGCCGACTTTCTCGACGGCATCAGCGGCCAGGACGCGAGCCGTGTCGATGGCCTTCTGGTCCAACTCGGTGAGTGAAAATTCTTCAACTAAGGATTCAGTCGCCACTGCGGCGTTTCCTTCCATTCAGGCTGGGGGAATGGTGTTTTCCCGCTGACACGCAATACGCCGTCGACCTCGAACCCGTGTCGTTCGAACTCGGGGATAAGGCGGCGACGGCGCAACTAGTGTCCACTCTATCGCGGATCACCCGGTTTGTGGTGGGTTGTTTCAAGATGACAAGTGCAAGATGAAGCACTGGGCCGCACGGGCCTCTTGCCCGCTTCTGCCAGGTCGATACCGCCTGAGCAGCTCTCTTGTTCGATGTATCGCGCCTCTACGGTGAAGGGGGCGCCTCGACCGACGTCCGCAGTAGTGATTGGCCGATTGTCCTTGAGAGGAGGGTTTTCACACTGCGTACCTGGGTACGATCGGGATTCTCACTGTGGGGTTTTGACCGGGGTGAAGATTGTGCGCACCGTGGCAGAGATGACGGCTTCCGCGTCGATGTCCGCGTGGCGTCCTAACGCGTGCAGGAACAGGCCCTCGAAGCAGGTCGCGATCAGCTGTACGCCAAGCAGCGGATCGTTGGCACCCAGTGCCACCAGCGCGGGTAGAACCGAGCTCTCGATGCTCTTTCGGCCTGCCGAGAGTGCGGACCGGACTCCCGCATCGTGACTACCTTCCACTATTAACGCGAGGCGCGCTGCCGTTATCTTGCGAGAGGGACCGACCAAATGGCGGAAGAGCATGGACAATGACTCGGAAAAATCTTCTGGCGTATTTGCGCTGAAGCCGATGGCGATCTCGGGTAGTTCTCTGGCGACCATATGCTCACAAACCCCCAGAAGGAGTGCTTCACGCGTACGGAAAAAGTTTGATGTGGACCCCGGGGGAGTCCGGCGCGTTCGTCCACTCGCAGATGCGTTAGCGCACGAACGCCTCCGCTCGCCAATAGGTCGATAGCTGCGGTGATCGCCTGGTTTCGGTTGCTGGGCATAAACGAACCTTACTACGGGCATAGTGACAGATTACTATGTCCGTAGTAGTCTTAGGATATGACACTGGTCACAGCTCTTGCGGGGCTAACATTGCTCCTCCTTGTGATGACGTCGATCCTCGGCGTGGTCTCTCTGTCGACTTGGCGGCGTCACCGAAATGCATCCTTCCCGACGAAAAGGGTCGCAGCACACATTGCTCTACAGGTCGCGAGCACCACGTTCTGGGTCGCCTTCCTTGTCGCCATGCGAACGTGGATCGCCTGGGTCGCGTTTGCCGTAATTACGGCTGGTCAGGTCCTCGGTGACTTGCTTATGCTTGCGAGCTACCGTGCGCGGCACGGCATCGACAGCGCTGCGGGGAACTACGTAGCGGTAGCCAAGGACGTCCTCGGCTTCTCACGTCCGGCGCCTGCGCTCCACGCGATCGTCGGGGCGCTGGGATGGTTCACGATGCTCGGTGTCTGTGTCTTTGCAACGCTCGTGTTGCGGTGAGTTCTGGTGGACGGGCTGTGGCCAGCCGCAGGAGAAGCAAACCTCGTTTATGGGATTGGAGAAAGTCATGAACCTCTTGCTGACCCCTATTCTTGTCGTTTTCATCGGACTCTTTGTGCGGTCGCGACTAATGGCGGCGTTGCTCTACCTCGTCATCGAGGCGATTCTGTTCACGTTTCAGACACTCCTGGTGCTTCTGAACTGGCTGAATGGCGGGCTTACAGTCTTCGGCGACGGAATGTTCGGTCCGACGCCGAAGGGTCTTCCGCTCGTGCTCAATGAAGGGGAAGTTTGGTCATATGGGCTCGTGAATCTTGGGATCATGACCATGGGGGTGGCGCTGACCGTGCTGTTTGTCACCCTCCGCAATCGCAGTCGGGAAAGAAGAAGTACCTCACCCTGAGGTGAGGACCCTGAAGATTTCTTCATCACGGCCAAAAGTCGAAGGCATCAATGAGACATGTCGATAGCACTCTATTTCGATGGTCCGTACGACGTTCCTCGCGAATAGTGAACCGTTGCCGATGGCGTGGGCCCTATGAAATGAGACAACTGCACCGGAGGTTTCAGCGCTTTCCAGTTAGGGTGACAACGGAACCGATCGATGCTCGCAAGGATACTGAAGATCGTCACTTCGGTCGGCCCCGAAGACCCGAGGCTGTGGGCCTGAGGGTCCACGCTCCTCATGGTGAATGCCCCCATTGATGGAGCCCTCCGCCGGGATCCTTCATTTCAGCTCCTGCAATGCACTGTCGGCCTTTCTGTCTATCGGAAGGTCGTTGGGTGCAGCCCGGGTTGGTTAGACGTGCACCAGGCTACGGCGTGCCTTCCGATTTCTGGGGCTGCCGACGGAAATGGCCGGCACCGCACCTTGGAGGTATTCGCCATGACCTGCCACGTCTCGATCGCCATGGCCTGCTCCAAGTGCGGTTCCGCTTAACCAGCCACAAAACGTTGCTTTTGTATATCTGGTGATCCACAAAGTGTCACTCTTGTCAGAGGCTTGTAGGGTGAATGCGACAAACGGTCCCGGCGGGAGTTTGGGAAGTAGGGATATTCCACCCGTCGTCCACTTCTCATGATCGCGATGAATTCGAGCGGCGGGCATCGATGCTCAACGAGGGGTGGTAGCGCGCAATCAGTGCCGAAGGTGTTGCCGCGTTGCGATTTAGTGCGGGAGATGGCTGGAATCACGCGGGAGTAGGCCGGATATGACCCAACTCAACTACCCTAAGTCTTCTATTACGCGTAGAATAAGGACGTCTGTCTTGTACCCGTGAAGAACTGAGTGCGTTTAATTGAAGTCTCTTAGTGTCGCCGATGCGCCGAGCCCCCAGGCCTCGCGTCAGCTCGATGAGACCACCGGCGAATTCATCAAGCGCAAGGCCAGTGCCTACTTGGCATTGACCAAGCCGCGCGTCATTGAGTTGCTTCTGGTCACCACCCTGCCCACGATGATCTTCGCCTACGGCGGGTTCCCCTCGGTGTGCTGATGGCTTCGACCTGATTGGCGGCGCATTGGCCGCTGGCGCCTCGGGCGCCTTCAACTGCTACTTCGACCGGGACATGGACCGGCTGATGAAGCGTACCAAGGGCCGCCCGCTGGTGACCGGAGATGTGACTCCGCGCGAAGCGCTGATCTTCTCCTGGGTGCTGGCCATTACCTCTCTGGCGATCTTCTGGTTCGGCACCAACCCGCTGACCACGGCACTGGGGCTGCTGGCCATCCTGTTCTACGTGGTGCTCTACACGCTGATCCTCAAGCGCCGCACGACCCAGAACATCGTGTGGGGCGGCATCGCCGGATGCATGCCGGTGCTGATCGCCTGGGCCGCGGTCACCAACACCCTGGAATGGCCGGCCTTCATCCTGTTCGTGGTGATCTTCCTGTGGACCCCGCCGCATTACTGGCCGCTGTCCATGAAGTACGCCGATGACTACAACGCGGCTTCGGTGCCGATGTTTGGCGCGATCGCCAACGCTCGGCGCGTCTCCGTGCAGGTCGTGCTCTACGCCTGGGCCACCTTCGTCTGCTCGATGCTGCTGGTGCCCATGGGCTACGCCGGCATCGTGTACACCGCCCTGGCCGGCGGGGCCGGTCTCTGGTTCGTTTACGAGTCGCACGTGCTCTACCGCGAAGCCCAGCGCGAGCACAAGCCCGCTGAGATGAACCGCAAGGCGATGAAGGTCTTCCACATCTCCATCACCTACCTGTCGATCGTGTTCCTGGCGCTGGCCATCGACCGTTCGTCGGCAGCCCGCTGTTCGGCTAGAACCCCACACTTCAGCCCCCGGTGCATTCACCGGGGGCTTTTGCGTTCTCGTCCAGCTCCTAAGTTCGGCCGATGGGTAACTCTTGCTGTACAAGTCTTGTGGTACAAGGTATCTTCGACTTATGGATCGGGCAGTGGAGAAAATGGCAACCAACCTGCGCAAGGGCGTGCTGGAGTACTGTGTGCTCGCCTTGCTCGATCAACGCGAAATGTACGGCCTGGAGATCGCAAACGAGCTCATGGAACGCGAGCTTTCGGCCAGCGAAGGAAGTTTGTACCCCTTTTGGCGCGCATGAAGCACACTGGCAGCGTCGATGCGCGCTGGGAGGCCGGTGATGGCACCCGTTCGCGGAAGTACTATGCCATCACCGAGCACGGCCAACATCAACTGGCCAGCTTTCGTGAGGTGTGGCGGGGGATTCAGCAGCAGGTTGACGGGCTCTTGGGAGGGCATCATGGCTAGCATTTCCACCGATCGTGCGACCCAGCGGTATTTGCGCCGGCTCAAGGGCGCCTTGGCCGATGTGCCGCGACCTGAGAGGGAATCGATTCTGCAGGACGTGCGGGACCATATTGACGAGGCCCTGGCCCAGGGGCGTGATCCGGAACGGATCCTGGCGGCATTGGGTGAGCCCAGGCTCGTCGCCGAGGCAAGCCGCAGCGAACTGGATTCGCGGATCCTGGGCGGCGTGCGCAACCCGGCAACGGTGCTGTGGGGTGTAACGGTCGCCTGGGTGTTCTGGCCGCGGTGGTGGTGAGCTTTTTCCTGCGCAATCCCGAGGGGCAGAGCCCGGAGCGACCAGTGTGCCGCAGGGGACGCTATCCTCCCTGGTCGACGCGTATGGCCCGGGCGCTGCCGTGTTGACCCTGCTCCCGGCGTTGGCCTGCGCTGCGGTGGTGCTGGTGCCGTATGGTGCGCGACGGTGGCTGATGATGCTCATCGCGGCCTTGCTGAGTGTGCTGGTGTTCATCGCGCCTTCGACGCGGGCCTGTTCCTGGTGCCCATGGCGATCACCGCGTGGATGGGCGCCGTCATTGGGTATGCCAGCGCGGTGACAGCGCCCCGGGCGGAAGCGCTGGTGATGCGCATTCTCGGGACACTGCTGTTGGTGGTGCCGGTGGTGCTGGTCCTCGCCGGCTTGATGGTGGGAAGCTTCGGTGCGGCCCAGATCCCATTGCTGCTCTGGGCCGTCTTTAGTGTGCTGCTTGCCGCGGGTTATGCCGCGAACTCCCGTGCAGCCCACTGGGTCACCCTGGCCTATGGTCTGCTGGTACTGGGGGTGGCGGTTGTTGATGCCGGAATCCTGGTCGCCGCCCTGTGGGTCGGCGGTGGGGTCATCCTGGCGATGGGGCTGTACGGACTGCTGCGCCTGCCCCCGCGCAGCGCGCTTCGAGTGCCGGAGGCCGGCAGCGAGCTGTCCTAGCTTCCAGGGCCATCCACCGACCGAAAGCAGGGGTGCAGCAGCCTCGCCCCGGGTCTCGAGCGTCCCCGGCTGTGTGCGGCTCCGCGCCAGGGTTTCGGCCAGTGACGTGCCACCGGAAGCGCGTGATGCTGGACAAAGAACAGCGACCCGGTGCCGGATCGCAATGGGTTCCGACACCGGGTCGCTGCGCACCACGGTGGGACGGCCTGGGGCCGCCTTGGGGCCGGCTAGAGCTGGGAGACGTTGTGCTGCGGCACCTTGTACTTGGGCAGGCGCACCGCACGGTCCCACACGTTGGTGGTGGCGATGCCCAGCAGCGCGCTGCCCAGCATGTGCAGGATGACCAGCACGATCGGCAGGCCGGTGAAGTGCTGGATGTACCGATCGCGGCCTGCAGGAGCAGCACGCCGACCAGCCAGTACAGCCCGTGGGTGAATTCCGGACCGGCCTTGCGCTTGGCCGCCAGCACCAGCAGGACAATGGTCGCGCCGATCAGCAGGTACACCGGGGCGGTGTGCATGCGGGTCACGGTCAGCGGGTCGAACAGGTGGCGGGGGGCCGAGGCGTCCCCGGCGTGCGGACCGGTGCCGGTGACCACGGTGCCGAAGATGATGGCCAGCATGGAGGCGATCCACGCCACCCAGGAGACCTGGGCGGTGGTCTTGTCCTGGACCGGGGCGGGGGTGTGCTTGTATTCGCGGCCGGTGCGGTTGACCAGGACGGTGGCCAGCATGACCAGGGCCATGGACAGCAGGAAGTGCAGGGACACCACCCACGGGTTCAGCCCCGACCAGACGGTGATGCCGCCAATGACCCCCTGGAAGGGGATGCCGATGAGCAGGACCCAGCCGATCACGAACAGCGAACGGTGGGTGGAGCGCATCCTCCAGATGGCCACCAGGAAGGCCAGGGCGATGGCCATCAGCACGAAGGTCAGCAGGCGGTTGCCGAACTCAATGAAACCGTGGATGCCCATTTCCGGGACCGGGGTCATGGTGCCGGGCATGCAGTTCGGCCACTGGGAGCAACCCAGCCCGGACTTGGTCAGGCGCACGGCGCCGCCACTGATGATGATGCCCACCTGGGAGACCAGCGAGGCGATCGCCAAGCCGTGCACGGTCTTGGTGACCTTGGTGGGCAGCCTGTCCGCCCAGCTCGTGGACGGGGCAACGGACGAAGACATTAACTTCTCCCTCGGATTGGTGTGGCGGTTAGTTCCATTTGAACAGCTTGACGGCCGCGAATGAGCCACGACGGTCCACACCACCAGCAGCAGGCCTGCCGGGAAGTGGAAGACGCCGTCGATGAGCGCCGCGCGCAGCGAATCGCCCAATGCCGCGGAGGGCAGGGCGTTGAGGATGGGGTGGATCCAGGCCGGGGCCATGGAGGTCGGGAAGAGCACCCCGCCGACGCCGGCCAGCAGGATCCAGGCCAGGTTGGTGATGGCCAGCGTCGCCTCAGGCCGTACGGTCCCGGCGATCAGCAGGCCCAGGGCGGTAAAGCAGCCGGCGCCCAACAGCAGGAAGAGCAGGGAGGGCAGGATGCCGACCAGCCGTGGTTCCCAGCCCAGCAGCAGCGCGCAGGCCCCGATCAGCACCAGCTGGATGGCCAGGACGGTCAATACGGCCACGACCTTGCCGAAGATCAGCCCGGTGCGCCCCAGCGGGTGGTGGAGAACATCCGCAGCACCCCGTAGCGCCGGTCGAACCCGGTGCCGATGCCCTGCCCGGTGAACGCGGTGGACACCACGCACAGGGCCAGCACCCCGGGCACGGCGGCGTCGATGTTGCGTTCGGCCACCCCGTCGATGAGGTTGGTGAAGGTCAGGGCGAACAGGGCGATCAGCGGCATCACGATGGCCAGCACCAGTTGTTCACCGTTGCTGAGCATCACGAGGGTCTCGTACTTGCCTGCAGGGCGATGCGCCGCAACGGGGAGACCGCATTGTTGGGCACGCTCTGGTGCCGGGGAAGCTCGGTCGGTGCGCTCATGCGTTATCGGGCTCCTTCTGGGCGATCTCCAGGAACACGTCCTCCAGGCTGCGGCCTGCAGGCTCAGGTGGTGGGGCAGAATGCCGGCCTCGGCCCACCAGGTGGTCAGCCACAGCAGGTGTTCGGGGGAGCGGACCCCGTCCAGACGGTATTCGCCCGGAGCCGTTTCGCTCAGGTGCAGTCCGGCGGGCACGGTATCCGGCAGAGCCAGGCCGGCTCCGGCCCCGAAGGAGACCGGGCGGGTCTGCTGTTCGGCGGCGGCCAGGGTGGTCAGTTCGCTGACCGTCCCCTGGGCGACGGTGCGCCCACGGTCGATGATGTACACGTAGTCGCTGAGCTTCTGGGCGTCATCCATCAGGTGGGTGGTCAGGATGATGGCCTTGCCCGCATCGCGCAGGTCGCCGATCAGGTCGAACACCACCTGGCGCGACTGCGGGTCCAGCCCGGCGCTGGGCTCGTCGAGGAAGACGACTTCCGGGTCCCCGGCCAGTGCCGCGGCCAGCGCGACGCGCTGCTTCTGTCCGCCAGAAAGCCGGCGGATGGTTCGCGAGGCGAAGGATTCGATGTCCAGCCGTTTGATCAGCGCATCCAGGTCGATGGGGTTGCGGTAAAGCGAAGCGACGTGGCGCAGCAGCGGGATTGGGCGCATCGACGGGGGCAGCCCGCCATCCTGGAGCATCACCTACCCGGGAGCGCAGTTCGGGCTTGTCCCCGTAGGGATCCTGCCCCAGCAGCTGGATGCTTCCGCTGTCCGGGCGCAGCAGGCCCTGGGCGCAGCTGAGGGTGGTGGACTTCCCGGCGCCGTTGGAGCCAAGCAGGGTGGTCACCTGTCCGGGGTGGGCCTTGAGTGAGACGGAGTGCAGGACCCGGAGCATCCGGTTATTCAGCGCCGGCACCGGTCCAAGGTCCTTGCACAGCTCACTGATGATGAGACTGGGGGAATCGGAAGACACCCATCGATTCTACGCTAGGTCGAAGTTGGGTCCGATGCGGCTTTGCTCACGGCGGTTTTCGGGCAAACACGCTAAGATAAATTTCGTGGTCATGTTGAAAATTGCCGGTGCCGAGCAGGTGTCGACAATGGCTAACCTTAGTAAGCACTTCCTTACTAGACCTTAGCGCTAAATATGGTCATGCTTGTGTTGTGTATTCATCTAAAGCAAACTCAGTTGGCGATCAGCCGGCAAAGGTAGTGGGCGCGATTGGGGATACCGAAGAACGGACGCGCGACCGCGTGTTGTATGCCGTCTTGGAAGACGGCCCGGTCAGCGCGGCAGAGTTGGGCAAGAAACTTGGTTTCACCCCGGCAGCCGTTCGACGCCACCTCGATGCCCTGTCCAAGGCCGGACTGGTCGAGGTCAAGCTGGTCGCAAACCAGAAGTCTGGTGCCGGACGCCCCTCGCGCCGGTACGTGCTCTCCCACCGGGGGCAGGCGAAGTTGGGCAACGACTACCTGGACATCGCCACCCAGGCCCTGCGGGACCTGGGCGACGCGGTCGGGGAGGACGCCATCCGCGGGTTCGCCCGCCGCCGCTTCCAGGACATGGAGGCCCGGTACGCCAAGCCCTTGAGGGGGTCGAAGGTCTGGAGCAGCGGGCCGAGGTACTCGGTGAGCTGCTGAACGCCGACGGATTTGTCGGGTACACGCGCACCGTGGACACCAAGCTGCCCACGGCGTTGATGCACAGCGTGCAGCTGTGCCAGGGGCATTGCCCCATCCAAGACTTGGCACGTGAGTTCCCGGTGTTCTGTGACACCGAGACGGAAATGTTCGCCCGGCTGCTGGGGGTCGATGTACGTCGGCTCTCCACGCTGGCCAGCGGCGGTCACGTGTGCACGACCCACATCCCCGTGGGCCGTGAAAAGGCGCCGCGACGCGCCGAGAAGAGAACTCGAATTCAGTTCACGAAGCAGGAGAGGCCGCGATGACGGATCAGATTGCACATGAGTCTGCCGACCCGGGCGTGATTTCCGAGATCCTGGAGAAGAACCCTGAACTCCACGGGATCGGAAACTACGAATACGGTTGGGCTGACAGCGACGAGGCAGGTGCCAGCGCCCAGCGTGGCCTCAGCGAGGCCGTGGTGGAGAACATCTCGCACCTGAAGAGCGAGCCGGAATGGATGCTCGAACGCCGCCTGAAGTCGTTGAAGTACTTTGACCGCAAGCCGATGCCCACCTGGGGCGCGGACCTGTCGGGCATCGACTTCGACAACATCAAGTACTTCGTTCGCTCCACCGAGAAGCAGGCCACCAGCTGGGAGGACCTGCCCGAGGACATCAAGAACACCTACGACAAGCTGGGCATCCCGGAGGCTGAAAAGCAGCGCCTGGTGGCCGGTGTGGCCGCCCAGTACGAGTCCGAGGTCGTCTACCACCAGCTGCGTGAGGACCTGGAAGCGCAGGGCGTGGTGTTCCTGGACACCGACACCGCGCTGAAGGAACACCCGGAAATCTTCCAGGAGTACTTCGGCACCGTGATCCCGGCGGGCGACAACAAGTTCGCCGCGTTGAACACGGCCGTATGGTCCGGCGGCTCGTTCGTGTACGTCCCCAAGGGCGTTCACGTCGAAATCCCGCTGCAGGCCTACTTCCGCATCAACACCGAGAACATGGGCCAGTTCGAGCGCACGCTGATCATCGCCGATGAGGCTCCTACGTGCACTACATCGAGGGCTGCACCGCGCCGATCTACCAGTCGGACTCGCTGCACTCGGCCGTGGTGGAGATCATCGTGAAGAAGAACGCCCGCGTTCGCTACACCACCATCCAGAACTGGTCGAATAACGTCTACAACCTGGTCACCAAGCGCGCCATCTGTGAAGAGGGCGCCACCATGGAGTGGGTCGACGGCAACATCGGCTCCAAGGTCACCATGAAGTACCCGGCCGTGTACCTGGTCGGCGAGCACGCCAAGGGCGAGACCCTGTCCATCGCCTTCGCCGGCGAGGGCCAGCACCAGGACACCGGTTCGAAGATGGTGCACATCGCCCCGAACACCTCCAGCGCGATCGTCGCCAAGTCGGTGGCCCGCAATGGCGGACGCTCGGCCTACCGCGGCCTGGTGCAGGTGCGCGAAGGCGCCAAGGGCACCAAGAACTCCGTGGTGTGTGACGCGCTGCTGGTTGACCAGATCTCGCGTTCGGACACCTACCCCTACATTGACGTGCGTGAAGACGACGTCACCATGGGCCACGAGGCGACCGTCTCGCGCGTATCCGAGGACCAGCTGTTCTACCTGATGAGCCGCGGCATGGCCGAGGACGAGGCCATGGCAATGATCGTGCGCGGCTTCGTCGAGCCGATCGCCCGCGAGCTGCCGATGGAATACGCACTGGAACTGAACCGCCTCATTGAACTGCAGATGGAAGGATCGGTCGGCTAAGCATGTCGGAGACCACTACCCATATTCCGGACGAGAAGGCCCGCATCGGCGCCCCCTCAATCCCGGGTTTCACCGAAGAGGGCGAGAACCTCTCGCCGCTGAACGAGGCTGCCTCGCCGCTGGCCGGCGACTCGGTCAAGGGCCACAGCCACGGTGGCGGGGTCGGCATTCCCGACTCCTCCGTGCCGGTCGTCTGACCAGCTACAACGTCGATGACTTCGCGCCGCTGACCGGCCGCGAGGAAGACTGGCGCTTCACCCCGCTCAAGCGCCTGGGCGGGCTGCACAAGAAGGAACTGACCGGCGCCGCGCCGAAGGTTGAGCTCAGCGGCGACGAGAAGGTCACCATCACCACCGTGCCGGCCAGCGACAAGCTGCGCGGCGTGGTCTCCACCCCGGAGGACCGGGTGGCGGCCAACGGCTGGAAGTACGCCAACGAGGCGCACGTGCTGACGATCCCGGCCAACGCCGAGGGCATCAAGTCGCACCTGACCATCACCGGTGAGTCCATGGACCCCGCCGCCCAGCACATCATCGTGATCGCCCAGGAGAACTCCGAGGCGACCCTGGTGCTGGACCACGTCGGTTCCGCCGTGCTCTCGCAGAATATCGAGTTCGAGGTGCGCGCCGGGGCGAAGCTGACCGTCGTGTCGCTGCAGGCCTGGAACGATGACGCGATCCACGCCTCCAGCCAGCAGGCTGCCGTGGCCAAGGACGCCTACTTCAAGCACATCGCCATCTCCTTCGGTGGCGACCTGGTGCGCGTGAACCCCTCGGCCCGTTTCGCCGGGGAGCACGGTGAGGTGGAGCTGTACGGCCTGTACTTCGCAGACGCCGGCCAGCACCAGGAGCACCGCCTGTTCGTGGACCACAACCTGCCCAACTGCACCTCCAACGTGCTCTACAAGGGTGCGCTGCAGGGCGAAGGGGCACACACCGTGTGGATCGGCGACGTGCTGATTCGCAAGGAGGCCTCGGGGACCGACTCCTACGAAGCCAACCGCAACCTGGTGCTCACCGACGGCACCCGCGCCGACTCGGTGCCGAACCTGGAGATCGAGACCGGCCTGATCGAGGGTGCCGGGCACGCCTCGACCACCGGACGCTTCGATGACGAGCACCTGTTCTACCTGATGAGCCGTGGCATCGACGAGAAGTCCGCCCGCCGCCTGGTGGTTCGCGGCTTCCTGAACGAAATCGTGCAGCAGATCCGCGATGAGGAACTTGAAGCGCGCCTGACCGACATCATCGAAAAGGAATTGGCCGTCACCAACAACTAGTTGGCCGGGTAATTCGAAAGATTTTAGACACAGAAACGGAACGACGTATGTCTACTTTGGAAATCAAGGACCTGCACGTCTCGATCGACACCGAGCAGGGCGAGAAGGAAATCCTCAAGGGCGTCTCGCTGGTGATCAACACCAACGAAACCCACGCGATCATGGGTCCGAACGGTTCGGGCAAGTCCACCCTGGCCGCCACCATCGCCGGTCACCCGCGCTACAACGTCACCAGCGGCTCGATCATGCTGGACGGCGAGGACGTGCTGGAGATGAGCGTTGACGAGCGCGCCAAGGCCGGCCTGTTCCTGGCCATGCAGTACCCGGTCGAGGTCCCGGGCGTGTCCATGACCAACTTCCTGCGCACCGCCAAGACCGCCATCGACGGCGAAGCACCGAAGCTGCGCACCTGGACCAAGGACGTCAAGGAAGCCATGGGCAAGCTGAAGATCGACGCCGACTTCGCCCAGCGCAACGTCAACGAAGGCTTCTCCGGCGGTGAGAAGAAGCGCGTGGAAATCCTGCAGCTGGAACTGTTCAAGCCGAAGTTTGCCGTGCTGGATGAAACCGACTCGGGCCTGGACGTTGACGCGCTGAAGGTTGTCTCCGAGGGCGTGAACCGTGCCCAGGACGAGAACGAGATGGGCGTTCTGCTGATCACCCACTACACCCGCATCCTGCGCTACATCAAGCCGGACCACGTGCACGTGTTCGTTGACGGCAAGATCGCCGAACAGGGCGGCCCGGAACTGGCCGACCGTCTGGAAGAAGAGGGCTACGACCGTTTCCTGAAGGTCACGGCCTAGTTAGGTGGAAACCATGAGCGAATCAACTGAACAGCACGAGGGGTCGACCACGACCCCGCTGGAGGATGTCGAGGAAGCGCTCAAGGATGTTATTGACCGGAACTGGGAGTCAATATCGTCGATTTGGGTCTGCTCTACGGGCTGAAGTACGCCGAGGACGGCGTGCTTCTGATCGACATGACCCTGACCACCGCGGCCTGCCCGCTCACCGACGTGATCGAGGAGCAGGTGGCAGCGACGCTGGAGAGCATAGTCGACGAGCACCGTCTGAACTGGGTCTGGATGCCGCCATGGGGTCCGGAACGGATCACCGACGACGGCCGTGACCAGATGCGTGCCCTCGGTTCAACATCTAGTCACAGACCACGGTCCAGCAGGCCGGCACACCGCCCACGGGCGGGCGTGCCGGCCTGCTGGCGTTACCCCCACGCGACGGGG
>NZ_BAXF01000032.1:0-13232 GCF_001310435.1 Arthrobacter sp. JCM 19049
GGCGATCTTGCGCAGGTCCCACAGGTCGGCGGCCTTCGCCAGCCGGGCCTGGCGGCGGCGCAGGGTGGGCAGGGAGAACTTCATCAGTGCGGCCAATTCCTTGACATCAGGCATTTGGCGCTGCAGGTTCGACACTGCGGGTTCCTTTCATTGACAACAAATCTGGTTCTGGGGGCCGGCTCGCCCCGGCGTTCATCTATGCCCGGCGGGTGGCCCTGGTTCCAAGGAAGATCGCCACCGCGGAGCTCAGGCAGCACAGGGCCAGGAATCCGGCGGGCAGGGTAATCGCCCCGCCGCCCAGCTCCAGCAGGGTGGCGGCAATCAGCGGTGACATGCCGGCGACCAACGCTCCGTTGAGTTCCCGGGCAATCGCGATCCCGGTGAAGCGCACCTGGACCGGGAACAGTTCGGTGAGAAACGCGCCCTGCGCCCCACTGGTGCAGGGGATGACCAGCGCATAGCCCAGGGCAATGGCCAGCATGCCCAGCGTGAACTGGCCGGTGGCCAGCAGCCAGAAGATGGGGAAGGCCAGCAGCAGGCCGCTGATGTTCCCGGCCGCCAGGGTGCGCGAAGTTCCCCAACGGTCGGCCAGCCGGCCACCGACCGGGGTGAGCACCACCGAGACCAGGGAACCGACGGTCACGGCCAGCAGGGCATGGCTGCGTTCCATGCCCGAACCGACCATCAGGCTGATGGAGAACACGGCCAGGATGTAGTTCACGGCGTTGTGCCCGGTGATGGCGAAGAACCCGAGCAGCACTTCGCGCCAATGCCCGGAGAAGACCTTCAGCACCGGGAGCTTGCCGGTGTTGCCGTGCTCTTGCGCCCGTTGCATGGCCCGAGCGTATTCGGGGGTCTCCTCCAGCCGGTTGCGGATGTACAGGGCCAGCAGGAACAGCACCGCGGAGATCAGAAAGGGGATTCGCCAGGCCCAGCCAAGCAGGGCGGCGTCCCCGAGGGCTGCCACGGCAAAGAAGCTCACGGTGGCCAAGGCGATGCCCAGCGGCGGGGTGGCCAGCACCAGTGAGGTGTACCAGCCGCGCTTCTTCGGTTCCACGTATTCGGCGACCAGGGTCATGGCACCGGTCAGTTCGGCTCCGGCCCCGAAGCCTGGATGAGGCGGAAGAGCACCAGCAGGGCCACCGCCCACACTCCCCAGGAATCGGCCGTGGGCAGCAGGCCAATGCCGACGGTGGCAATGCCCATCAGGATCACCGAGAGCAACATGGCCGGACGCCGCCCGAACTTGTCCCCCAGATGTCCAATGATGACCCCGCCGAAGGGGCGGGCCACGAAGCCCACCGCGAAGGTGGCGAAAGCGGCCAGCGCCTCACCGGTGGAACCGGCGGCCGCGAAGAACAACGGACCGATCACCACCGAGGCCGCCGCCCCATACAACGCGTAGTCGTACCATTCGATGGCGGTGCCCAGCACGGAGGCGAAGATCGCCCGACGGCGCTGCTGCGCATGGTGCTGCTGGGCGGGGCCAACGCCAACCCTTGTGTCCTGCGGTGCCATGATGCGCTCCATTGGAAGGTGGGGGAAGGTATCCGCCGATGACAGATACCTGAAATATCTTTCAGATCAGACTAAGGTGTAGCTAGGGTCACAGTAAAGACCCGAGGACAAAGATTACGCGCCAGACACTGGCGGGAGCCGGGATGGGAGATCAGATGGCCACCTCGCTCACCGAGAAGCTCACCGCCGAACTGCGTGAGCGGATCCTGTACGGGGTGATTGCCCCGGGCACCATGGTGGTCGAGCCGCGCCTGGCCGAGGAATTCAAGGTGTCCAAGACCCCGGTGCGCGAATCCCTGCGCCAGCTGACCAGCGAGGGACTGCTGCAGATCCTGCCCAAGAAGGGGTACCTGGTCCGCGGGGTGACCCTCAATGACGTGTACGAGACCCTGGACATGCGGATGCTGCTCGAGCCCTTTACCGCCGCCGGTGCCGCGCGGCATGCCACCGCACCGTTCATTGCGGCCCTGCGCAGCCAGCTTGACGAGCAGTCCCGGCTCGCGGCGGAGGATCCGATCGGCTCGATGCGCTGCGCCCAGCAGTTCCACCGGCAGCTGGCCGAGGGGGGACGCAATTCGCGTATTGCCGCCGCGCTGGAGCGCTGCTTTCATGACACCGCCCGCGCCCATTACGTGCTGCCTGGAATGCAGGCCTACATGTCCACTTCCCGGGAAATCCAGGAACATGAGGCCATCGTGCAGGCGATCGAAGCCGGTGAGGCCAAGGCGGCCCAGCAGGCCATGGCCGAACACCTCAAATCGATTCGCAACGCCATGCTTGACCAGTTCGAAACCGATGACATCTGGGAGTAATCAGACGCACAAAGTGAGATACTGCGTAGTCCGGCGCCGGCCGGATCAGAGACCCAGGCGCATCCACTTGTCGGTGCGGGCCCGCAGCCCCAGGGTGATCATCCGGGCCAGCATATATCCCCCGGCGAAGGACACCCAGATCCAGATCATGGAGCTGAGCTGGTCCTGGGCAAGGACATCCACCGCCCAGAGCATCGGCAGATAGGCGGCCAGGTTCACCACGCCCACCAGTCCCAGGTAACGGGCGTCCCCCGCTCCCATCAGCACCCCGTCCAACACGAACACCACACCGCAGATCGGTTGCGAGATGGCCAGCAGCCACAGCCCCGGGGTGGCCAGTTCATGCACCGAGGAATCGGAGCTGAGCAGCACCGGCAGCACCCAGGACAGGGCGAAGATGAACACGCCGGTGAAGATCCCGAAGTAGACGCCCCAACGGGTCATCACCCCGGTCAGCTTGGTGGCCTGCTCCTTGTCCCCGGCCCCCAGCTCCTTGCCGATCAGCGCCTGCGCGGCAATCGCCAGGGCGTCCAGGCGAAGGCCAGGAAGGAGAAGAGGGTGAACACCAGCTGGTGGGCAGCCAGGGTCACCTCGCCGGCGTTCGTAGCCACCACCACCGTGGCCAACAAGGCAATGCGCATGGTGGCGTTGCGCAGCATCAGCCATGACCCCACGTGTCCGGTGGCCTTGAATCCCGCCCAGGTGGGAGCCAGCGGCAGCCCGGCCTGGCGGATTTGCGGAATGATCAGCCGGAAGTAGACCAGAGCCATGACCCACTGGGCGATCGAGGTGCCCAGCGCCGCCCCGCTGACGGACATGTTGAACCCGTAGACCAGCGTGAAGTTCAGGACAATGTTCAACCCGAAACCGGCGGAGGCCACGATCAGCGGGGTCTTGGTGTCCTGCATGCCGCGCAGCACGCCGGTGGCGGCAAAGACCAGCAGCATGGCCGTCACCCCGGGCAGGGAGTACATGATGTAATCCACCGCGAACTGCTGCACGGCGCCCTCGGCCCCCATCAACCGCACCAATGATTCGGCGCCAAAATACCCAATGACGGTCAGCACCAGGCCCAGGGCCAGGGCAAACCACATGCCGTCACGCCCGGCAGCCATGGCCCGTCCAAACTGGCTGGCTCCGATGGCCCGGGCCACGGCGGGAGTGGTGGCGTAGGCCAAGAAGATCATCAGCCCCACCGCGGTCTGGATGACCGTGGTCCCCAGACCCGCACCGGCCAGTTCGGAGACACCCAGGTGCCCGATGATCGCGGTGTCGGCCAGCAGGAATAGCGGCTCGGCGATCAGCGCGCCGAGCGCGGGAATCGCCAGCGCCAGGATCTGGCGGGCCATGGAGCGGTTGGATTCGGTGGGTGCGGTGCGAGGCTTCACGGAACTACTCTACGAAGCCGGTCCGGGCATCTCCATTTCGGCGCTGCGGGCCGCGTCATGCTCGCCCCGAATACGTCACCGTGTCTTCACAAGATATCCAGCTTCCCGTCAACTGGCGCCCCTACGATGGGCAGGATGAACACCGCTGCCTCTTCCCCGAAACCAGCTGCCCCTGCCCGGGGCCCCTGGGAAGTGTTTGCCGTGTTCCTGCGCCTGGGTCTGACCTCCTTCGGCGGCCCGGTCGCTCACCTGGCTACTTCCACAACGAGTTTGTGGTGCGCCGCCGCTGGCTGAAGGAAAACACCTACGCCGATCTGGTGGCCCTGTGCCAGTTCCTGCCCGGGCCGGCTTCCAGCCAGGTGGGCATGGCCGTGGGGCTGCAGCGCGCCGGGCTGTCCGGGATGCTGCTGGCCTGGGTTGGCTTCACCCTGCCCTCGGCGCTGCTGCTCTTTGGGTTCGCCCTGGGAGCTCCATGGCTGTCGGACACCCTGGGCACCGGCTGGATCAGCGGCCTGAAGGCGGCGGCCGTTGCCGTGGTGGCGCACGCGGTGATTTCGATGGCCAGGATGCTGACCCCCGATGCCCGCCGCGCGACTCTTGCCGTGGCCACCATGGCCGTGGTCCTGTTGCTGCCCGGCCCGCTCACCCAGGTGTTGGCCATGCTCGGCGCTGCCTTGATCGGGCTGCTATGGCTTCCGGTGCCGGAAGCGGCTGGCCAGCAGGAGGCGCAGCTGAAGCCGAAGGTGGCCCGGGCGCTCTCGGTCACCTGTCTGGTCCTGTTTGTCTTGTTGCTGGCTTTGCTCCCGGTACTGCGCGCCCTAAGCCCCACTGCCGTGGTGGCGCTGACGGACGTCTTCTACCGTACCGGTGCGCTGGTGTTTGGCGGCGGGCATGTTGTACTGCCTCTCCTGGAATCTGAAATGGTGGGCAACGGCCTGGTTGACCAGGAAGTATTCCTGGCCGGATATGGAGCGGCGCAGGCGGTTCCCGGCCCTTTGTTCACCTTCTCGTCATTCCTTGGGGCCAGTGCGCAGCTGCCTTTGGCGTCCTGGCCGGGGCGTTGATTGCCTGGTGGCGATCTTCCTGCCTTCTGCACTGCTGGTGATCGGCGTGCTGCCATTCTGGGAAGGGCTGCGGCACAATGCGATCGTGCGCCGCGCCCTGGGCGGGGTGAATGCCGCCGTGGTAGGTCTGCTCGCCGCCGCCCTGTATTCGCCGGTGTTCACTCACGGTGTGCCCAATATCGCCACGTTCGTGGTCGCGGCGCTCGCTTTCGTTGCCTTGTCCGGGTGGAAGACCCCGGCCTGGGCGGTGGCACTGGGTGCGGCGGTCCTTGGCGGCTTCCTGTTGTAGTCACCACCGGAGCGCGCTCCGTCAGCGCTTGCGATACAACACGGTGTAGGAGTATCCATTGCCGTTCTTGAAGCAGCAGCGATCGAGCCGAACAAAGGATCCAAAGCCGGGTTGTGCTTTGTTCAGCGCCGCCTGGCACTGTGCTTGGGTGTGAAACCAGTACATGTCGGCGCCTGCCTGGTTCACAGGCGCCGATACACCCCGTGGCCAGTGGGCAGAAAGCACCCTCCGCCCTTGGGCTTTAGTACTGTGAACCAATCTTGACAGATGAGCAAGAGCGAGCTATTAATCTATATCAAACGGCATAGGTCCTTGTTAACGTTGTGATACAGAAGTTTCGCTACCGGAGGCAGGGAGGTGAGAAGAATGGCGAACACCCAGGAGCGTGTCGAGTCATGGTGGACAGTGCCTGAAGTAGTCCCCTTCGCGGTTCTGACTGCGTCCACGCTCGACGAACATCGCGTAGCAGACTCACTCGAACTGGACCTCACCCCAGCTGACCTTGTCTTTCTTCACCAACTGAGCCTTAAACTCGAGTACTTTGCCAGGCGCTCGGACCCCCCGGGCACTAGAGGAAGAACGAGCACCACGAATGCAGACCTACCGGATCAAGTTTTGCTGCCGAGGGCTTTGCGGGTATCTGGTACTTTAGGAGACTCGTACACTCGCGACATATTGCGCTTCAGAGCGCGCGCACCACCCCTGGCAGAAATCCACCTGGATGCAGTACAGAAAACAATGGGCAGGGCTTCTAGAGCACCTGCCCATAAATCTGCCTCAGTAACCGCAACCCTGTGCGCCGACTACCAAGGGTTGAAATGAATCGGGGGCACGGAATCGAGCCCTAATCATAGATGAACGCCCCCACTGGGAATGGCCCTGCGCTTACTGCAGGGCAACCCCAAAAATTACACTTTGCCCTATCGATTCCCCTGCGACTACTGCAGGTTCCGCGGCTCGCCATGCCATGGGGCAGTTAGCTACATGCTTCGTAGAAGTCAGTGAAACTGGGAATTTTTCCACCCTCGACCAGCGACGTTGCGAGCTGGGAACCGAAGGAGTTTACCGACTCAACAAGACATTGAATCGTGGACAGTTTGGAGCTCCAATAAGAGGAATTCCCTGCCCCTTCGAACTGATACGCGTCCTGCAACTGCTCCAGGACGTGTTCCCGGTAGAAGCACAACGCGTTCCGCAGTTCCTCCACTTGATCGTCATCAAAACGCAGGACTACCTGTGACTTACGCATTTCGGTTCTCCTTTGTCTCAGGGCTTGGGGTCAGCTCCGAAACTCGGAGCTGACCCAAGCGGGACCAAACGGCAGAGCGCCTTTAGCCGAAGATCGCTGGGGCAGGCGTCATCACCGCAGAGAGCTAACCGGCATCCACGGGGAAATGGCCTACTTCCTGCAAGGAATAGTCCAACAGGATCGTTTCTTCAACCCGGGATCTCTCTGGGAGCGCCCATACGATTCCGGCTTGTCCACCACCTCAAGCCGAAGGATCGGCATTGCCTTCTAAGAGGTCAGCTCCTTTGAGCGATTACCTTGGTGATGGCGATTCGCTTCGGCTTCGACTTCTCGGTGATAGGAATATCCAGGCGCAGCAGCCCGTCCTCGTAATGCGCGTGGATGTTGTCCACATCGAGGTGATCACTGAGGATCAAGTCTCGACCGAACGCACCCCATGCCCTCTCCCGAACCAGCAACTGGTCATCAGTGGCTTGCTCTGGTCGAGTGGCGCGAATCTTCAGGACATTCCTTTCCACCGAGAGTTCAACAGCGTCCGGGTCAATCCCTGGAATCTCAAGCTCGGCATGGAAGCCTTGCTCATCCTTCCAGGCGTCCATCGGCATCAAATGTGCCCGGTCGAACCCCGGAGAACCATTGAACGCTTGTTTCACCATCCGATCAAACTCACGAAAGACGTCGTTGTCCAGCAGCATCACAGTTCTCCCTTCTCCTTTGGCTGTCTTCTTCCAGCTGCCCTAAAATCTATATCAGCTGGTACAGTTTTTATAACACCAACCACGAGTTCACGCAACCAAAAGGGAGGAAAAATTTGGCACATAGACCACAAGCATCCGTAGTGCCAGAGAGGACATACTCGATCTCGGCGGCAGCGCAGTTGGCTGGCGCCGGTGTTCAGTCAGTACGGCTATACGAAGCACGGGGCTGGTGACACCCCGAAGAACTGCGGGCGGAACGCGGAAGTATTCGCCGGCGGATGTTGCCCGGATCGAAAGAATAGTCGTATTGCTCGATGCGGGACTGAATTTGGCCGGGATCGAGATGGTGTTACACCTCGAAGAAGAGAATCATAGGTTATGGTCAGCCCTCCATCCCATATCCCAAGAGCGAGGATGAACTAACGACGAACGCTGCCCAACAGGGCGACGAACCTCCAATTCCCCTTATCTTCAATACTCGCCGGCAAGCATCGCAGCAGAGTGCAGCCGACCTTTAGTGCTGCTGCCTTTCCGGTCCGTGCCGGATGGGCCACACCTGCCTCTGGACTTCTCAGGGAATCATTTGTATCTTGTCGGCACAGACCAAAAAATCCGGGAGATCAGAGAGGTGCACCCCTAGCGAGGTTCCCAGAAGGCGTCGCCTGACTTCCGGCAATAATAGGTTCCAAACCTCAGCAGTCAGCCTTAGCACACGAAGAGAGGGATGAGCGATATGACTTTCGAGCCCCTGCATCCGGACACCGAAGTCTCCGAGGTGGATTTGGTCGACCAACGCCTAGAGGTGGATCGCGACATCGAAGATGAACAAATCCCTCCGCTGCACACAGCTAATGCACCTGTAAATGAGGCTGATTGGATTGACCAAAAGATCACCGTGCAGCTCGATGATCCCGGGGAAGATGTTGGCTAGCCACCCCTCCCGTACCACGGTCGAAGCGGTTGGGGACCAGAAACTCAGGGCGAACGCATCATAACGGCGCCGTCGGCGAATACGGCACCCTCCATAGCTACGTGACGGCATCCAAATAAAACTTTGCAATCCCCGTGACGGCTTTGCAGTAATGGGTATCCAAACCGACGAACCAGCAACTGAAGTCGCTAGAGATCTGATGCACGGCGCCAGTCTCTACAGCTGTGCCGGCTTTCCCACCGCTCCCTCCTACTAGGACCAAGCGAAGCGCCTTCTCGTCTTTTGCCACATCACCGAATTCAGAACAAACCGCACCGGGCTCTGTCACGCAGGCAGTGTTCAAAGTAGCGTGGTGGCTAATCGACCAGGAGGACAGGGAACAACCATGAACCCGGCAGATGCACCATGGCAATGCGCAGGATGCGCAGTGGAGTTCGAACCCTCGCGCACCCTGCCCACCCCTTGCCCCATTTGCGAAGACGAGCGCCAGTACATCCCCGGTGGCACTCAACGCTGGACCTGTTCCGAAACGCTTGAGCGCGAGGGCCACCAGATCCAGATGCGGGAGCTGGAGGAGGGTTTGACCGCCCTGCGGGCACCCGAGGTGGGAATCGGGCAAAGCGCACTGCTGATCCGTTCCGAAATCGGGAACCTGCTCTTTGACGTCCCCGGGATGATCAGTTCCCATGCGGTGGAGGTCATTCGGGAACTCGGGGGTATTGCGGCCATTGTGGCCAGCCACCCGCACATGTACGGCGTGCAGGTGCAGTACAGTCAGGCCTTTGATGATGCACCGATTTATGTGGCCGAGGCCGACAAGCAGTGGGTTCAGCGCAGCAGCGATGCCATCCGCTACTGGAGCGAGTCCTTTGAGGTGCTGCCGGGCATCCGGCTGCATCAAGTGGGCGGCCACTTCCCCGGAAGCACCGTGGCCGAGTGGGCCGCGGGAGCCCGGGGCGGTGGCGCGTTGCTGGCCGGGGACGCGGTCTTTCCCGTGGCCGATGGCAATGTCACCTTCCTGCGTAGCTATCCCAACCGGATCCCGCTCTCGGCGGCGGTGGTGCGGCGCATGGCCGCCCAACTGGACAGCCTGCGCTTTGACCGCCTCTACAATAATTTCGCCGCCTGCGTCCTGTCAGATGCCCACCGGGTCGTGCAGTTCTCCGCCGAACGCTACGCCAGGTGGGTTGGCGGAGACTACGACGAGCTGACCTAGCGGCATGGCGCGCTTATTTCCTGCGCGCCCTGACGATCTGCAGCACCTTTTCTTCGGCGTCTTCACCGGCCGGGATTCCGCCGGGAACCTTGACGAAGTACACGGCCCCAAGGACCCACCACAGCGCGAAGATCAGCACGGCTCCCAGCTCAGTGAGGCGGGCATGCCGGGCATGTACAGGCTAAACAGCGCCGCGGTGAGCAGCACTGAGATCCAACCGATGATCTCGCCGAAGCGCCCCCGACCACCGATGCGCAAGGGCCGGCTCATGTTCGGCTCCCGGCGGCGCAGCAGCAGGAATGTCACAGAGACCAGGAAGTAGGCGATGATGATGCTCGGTGCCCCGGAATCCACGAGCCAGCCAAGCATTTCCGCACCGAAGAACGGGGCCAGAAGTGAAATGCCGCCAATGAAAATCAGTGCGTTGCTCGGAGTCTGATATTTGGGGTGGACCCTGGCAAACCATTGCGGCAGCATCCCGGAACGTGCCAGTGAGAAGACCAGCCGGGAGGCGCCCAGCAGCAGTGAGTTCCAGGAGGTCAGGATCCCCGCGATTCCGCCGGCGATCAGGATCTTCGCCATGATCTGGGAGTTAAACAGCGCGCCGAAGGCATCGGCAGTGGCGATGTCCGCGTTGGCCAGTTCGCTGGCGGGCATTGCCGATGACGTTGTCAGGACGACCATGATGTACCAAACAGTTGCCATGAGCACCGAAACCACCACCAGCTTGCCGATCTGCCGGGAGGGGATCTTCACTTCCTCCGCGGACTGCGGGATCACGTCAAAGCCGATGAAGAGGAACGGGACCGCCACCAGCACCGCGAAGAAGCCGGACATTCCGGGAGTGAACCAGGGTTCCATATTTGATGCTTCGCCGGAGGTCACCGAACCGAAGATCATCATGGCGCCGACCGCCAACAGGAAGAGCACTGTGAACGTCTGAACGACGCTGGCCTGCTTCACGCCGCGCACGTTGATCCAGGTGATGAAAAGCCCGGCCGCCACACCCACCAACGCCCAGGTCAGGTTCACTTCGAATCCGGCCACCGTCCATAGCGGAATCCGGCTCATGCCCGGGAAGATGTATTCCACGGTACGGGGGAAGGCAACCGCCTCGAACGCCACGATGGTCACGTATCCACCGGTGATGGCCCATGAACCGATGAAGGACGGGCGGGGGCCAAGTGCGCGGAGAATGAAGTTGTGTTCACCCCCGGCCTTGGGCATCGATGCGGTTAGTTCCGCATAGGTCAGGCCCACCACGGCCATGATGCCGCCGCCGACCATGATGGCGACCGTGGCACCCAGGGTTCCGGCGTTGGAAAGCCAGCCGCCGGTGAGGACGACCCACCCAAAACCGATCATGGCGCCAAAGCCCAGCGCCAGGGCATCCCAGTTCCCCAGGGTCTTGGCCAGGTCGTGTACCCATGGGTGATGTTGAATTCTGTGTCTTGCTCATCGACACCTTCCTGCGTGATCTCCACCCTTCTCCGTTGAAGGGCCGCAGAAAATCCTGCCGGATGTGTTGGCGCCGGGACCGTCCAAGTGACGTGCATCAAACCACGAATCCGGCGAACGGCGTCAAACAGGCCGACGAACGGTTACCGCTTCATTCAGTACTACGTTCGATGACGGGCTGTGGCTGGCGCGGCGGCCTGAGGAACCAGGCGGCCGCCGCGGCCACCAGCTGCAAGCCCACCACGCACCCCACCAGGCGGACCAGCCAAAGTGCATGAAGGGGATGCCCAGCAGCCACCCGAACAGCGAGGAGCCGATGTAGTAGCCCAGGTTGTAGAGGCTGGCAGCCTGCGCCCGGTTTCCGGGGCCAACACCGGCACCCAGCCGCTGGCCACGGCGTGCGCGGCGAAGAACCCGGCGGTGAAGATCAGCATGCCAAGGATGATCACCCACAGAACCGCAGACAGGGTCAGCAGCAGCCCGGCCATCATCACCCCGATGCCCAGCAGCAGTGAGGTGCGCCGGCCCACCCGATTCACGATGCCGCCGCTGGCCATGGAGGACCAGGTCCCGGCAAGGTAGGCCAGGAACACCAGGGCGGCCAGCGCCGGGGGAATCATGAAGGCGGGGCCTCCAGGCGGAACGCCAGATAATTGTAGGCGGCCACGAACCCGCCCATCAGCAGAAAGCCCTGAAGGTAGAGGATGCGGCGCCGCCCCTGCAGGCAGGCGCGAAAACGCCGCAGCACCGGGCGCAGGTGGACATCGGGCACGGGGGTGAAGCCCTGCGCCCGCGGTGCCTTGATAAAGAACACGATCATCGCCGCGGCCGCCAGCAGGCTGACCGCGGCAACGCCCCACCGCCAACCCAACGGCTGTGCGACCCAGGCGGCCAGCAGGCGACCAACCAAGCCGCCGACCGTGGTGCCCGAAATGTAGATGCCGCTGGCGATGGCCACCGCCCGGGCGGAAAGCTCCTCGGCCAAATAGGCCAGGGTGGTGCCCGGAACCCCGGCGAGCGCCACGCCCTCCAGGAACCGGACCGCCAACAACAGCTCCACGCTGGGGCTAACCGCCCCGGCCAGTCCCAGCACCACGGAGGAGACCAGCGCGATGCCAATAACCTGCCGACGGCCCATCCGGTCCGAGGCAATCGCCCACGGGATCACCGCCAGGGCCAGGCCCAGGGTGGCGGTCGAAACGCTGAGCGCCGCCTGCGCCTCGCTGATGTTCAGGTTCCGGGACATCTCCGGCAGCAGGCCCTGCACCGAGTACAGCTGTGAGAAGGTGGCCAGGCCGCTGGCAAACAGCGCCAACAGCATCCCCCGGTAGCCGCGGCTGTGTGGTTCATGGCCGGTAAACGTGGCTTACACCCCCGCGGCGGGCAGCAGCGGGGCCAGCGTGTAGAGCACCAGCAGGGCCATCCCGTTGTTGGCCACGTGCAGCATGTAGGCGTAGGCCAGCGACTTGCCGGTGAGGATGTAGGCCAGGGACATCATCAGTCCCAGCATCAGGTACGGCAGGATTTCCACCACGGAGCCGATCCCCCCGCCATTGGCGAAGTGGATCGAGGCGAACAGGACCGTGGAGATCAGGGCACATACAGATGTTGACCTTGCGGGAGAGCTTGCCGATCAGCAGGTGCCGGAAAATGTACTCCTCCACAAACGGCCCGAACAGTGCCGTGGTCACGAACATCACCGGGAACGGCACCGACTGGGTCATATCCTGCAGGGCCTGCTGGTTCATGCTGGTCTGGGGACCACCGAAGAACATGGTGATGAATGCGGAGATCATCACCGTCAGCAGCCAGCCGCCGGGCAGCATCAGCCATTTGAGCCACGGGTAGTAGCGCATGGTGGCGAAGGATTCGAAGAACTGGGGCCCGCACTGGATCATGGCCAGGATGAAGAACACCGTGTACAGGATCATGTTCACCCCGAACAGCGCCGAGTCCTCATCCGGGAACGCGTGCATGTAGCCGGGGATCAGGGCGATCAGCATCGCCCCACCGAGGATGAAGAACACAATGTACGCCGCGACGGTGAACAGGTCACCCTTCTTGACCGCCCCGGCCTCGAAGACGCGTTGCCGGCGCACCGGCGGCAACCCTGGCTGGTGGTAATACGGCGGGGTGTGAGACATGCTCCTAGCCTATCGACCGGATCCGGTCGACGCCCGACCCCTTGCAGCGAATCGGCTGTGTCTCACATCCCAGCGTCTCCTCGGCCACTTTCGTGGGCCGTTTCCTGGACGGCACGCCTTGGTCAGCTTGCTGTTTCCAGTACCCGCCGCCGCGGATCGACAATCCACGAGCCAACCAGCCCCGCCGTGACGCCCAGCAGGTTTCCTTCGGCGCGTTCCCACAGCTGCTGGGAGCTGGTCCCGGGCGCGGCCAGATCCAGCATCAGCATGATCAGTGGGGTGAAGAAGCTCAGCGCCAGCCCGTAGTTGCGGGTCATGTACGCCTCGGTGGGGAACATCAGCAGGATGACCGCAATGCCCAGCGCCGTCTGGTTCAGGTGCAGTTCAAAGAGCACCAGCAGCACACCCAACCCGGCCACGGTTCCGGCGACGCGATGTGCCGCCCGGCGCACCCGGCCGCGCGCA
>NZ_BAXF01000033.1:0-13168 GCF_001310435.1 Arthrobacter sp. JCM 19049
CGACCTGTGCGTTGGCCAGGCCGTCGTCCTTGTCGAAGTTGTGCAGCGGGTTGCCGTCCCCGCTCAGGTCACGTCCTTCCCAGCTTTGGCCGGCCGAATCGGACTTGCTGCCGGCCTGCGCCAGGGCCGCGGCGATGTGGCCGGGCAGGTGGCGTTTGGGCTCGGGCTGGGAGGAGGAAGTGGGGCTCATGTACCCATGCTATAAGCTCGCGCAAGTGCGCCGGACCGCTTGTGACCTCGGTTAAACGTGATGTGGGCTGGGCGCGGTGTCTTCCACCGGGCTCAGCCCACTCAACACAGGTACTTTAGTTGCTGTTCTCATCTCCCATTCCGGGTTGCGGCTCTAAAGCAACCCGCGCTTAGAACAACTTCTTACGGAACGACAGCCCCTTCCCCAACCGAATGTTTACGGTTCCTCGAGAAGAGATCGAGACCGGGCCAGCCTTCTTAGAAACTGATGCCCCGGATTTCGAGATGTTTAAGGTCGTCGACTTGCCTAGTTTCTTGCGCTTGCGAAAGGTAAACCCCACCGTGGCACTCCTTTAGTTAATACAGTTAGTCAGAACGAATACAGCAGGCATTTACACCTGCTGATGTGCCGGGCCCTTCAGTTACAGTGACTCTGCAGAACACGGGCACTAGCGTTGTGCTCGGCTTTTGTCATCCAGAGGTCGTATTTATATTTGACCTCGACCTGCCGCGTCACGTACTCGCACCAGAAGCCCCTATTCGGTGGCAACCACGAGGCGGCATCCCTGTCACCTTTAGACGCGTTGGTCGGCCCGTCGACCGCAAGCAGGTTTAGCGGATCATTTGCGAACTCATAACGAGACTGCGACGACAGCTTCTGCGCCCCCTTTTGCCAAGCATCAGAAAGCGCGACCACATGGTCGATCTGCACTGCGTTACTCGTTCTCTGTCCCCGTTGGAACTCGATTAGCGCACCGGTATAAGGATCTTCAAGCGTCGCAGTCAAAACCACGCAGTTAGCTGTGCCCGTTTTGTAGGTGTGCACCGTAAGATCGCGGGCGAGCATGTCATTCCTCGCATCGCAACCGTTATGATCCGGATCGCCCCAACCGTTCCCGAATAAACTCCGGTCATATCCGGTTTTGGGTGCCCGCCCCTTGATTGCGATCTGTCCCAGCATCGCGGTTGCATCCGAAGTTTTGGAAGTCGTCTGCTGGGATTGATTGCTCGGGGCAGTTTCTTCGCTCTGCTCAACAACCTCATCGTCGGTCAAAGATTGAGCTGTTGGAGCCGGTTCCTCTGTGACGATCGTAATCGGCAACGCTTCCTTGCGGGTGGTAATCTCCGCCGGAGGCTCGGTCAATTTCGAAGGACTCTCGGCTGACGACACTTTTCCCGCCGGAATGCTCGATGGGGCGGCACAGCCCCCGAGCAGTCCGATGCAGAGGCCGAGCCCGAGTAGTCTTATCCCTACTCGCACCCGACTCCGTCACCGTCACGATCCAGGTGTTTGCCATAGCCCGGTTCGCCCCTATAAACGGGCGCTGCGCCAGCATTACGTGCTTCAGTGCAGTTTTTGAAATAACGGCCAGTATTAGGAGCTGGTTTCGGTGCCGCAGGTTTCGGTGTACTTGCGGGCTTTCGCACCTTTTTCTTCTCGGCTTCTTGCTTCGCCTTCTTCTGGGCTGCAGCTTTTTCAGCAGCGGCCTTTTCCTGGGCCGCCTTCGCGGCAGCAGCTTTCTCTTTCTTGGCCTTTTCTAGTGCAGCTTTTTCCTGTTCAGCCTTCTCTTCGGCGGCTTTCTTCGCCTCGGCTGCCTTCTTGGCCTCAGCCTCTGCTGCCTTCTTGACCTTAGCCTCGTCTGCCGCCTTCTTTTCAGCAAGAAGTAACTTCTCGTGCTCATTAGCGGTTACCCAGACAAGCGCTCCGTTCGCGTCCTTGTCACAGTACAGTTGCTCGTGGCCTTGTTCCATCACTAAGTCGTCGCCGTCGCAAAGGTCCCCTACATAGTCATCCAGCACTGGGGCCGGTGTCGGAGTGGAGGACTCGGTTGCAACTGCAGGTTCCGGGCTTGCAGAATCATTCTGCTGAACGGCGGGCGCTGCATTGGGTTCGGGTGCTGGCACCGGATTCTGAATACCGATAATGCCTGCGGCGACGATAACCAACCCGGCGAGAATACCGGTGCCCTTGGCAGCCATTTTGCGATTCGACCGAGCAACCCAGGGAATGCGGCCGACAAAGATCGCAATCGCGCCGAACACCACTCCTAACAAGGCAAGGAGCAGGACCACTTCCGGCAGGAATATCAGAAGTAGCAGCAACCCTAAAAGGACCAGCGCTAGCAGAAGTTTTCGATTAGTTTTCGTCGTTTTTGGGCTCGGTGGAGTCCCCGGAAAACTGGTGCTCATGATGTCCCCCCAGACAGTGAAAGATACAACAATATTCTTGGATGAGTTCGCGTTTAAAGCAAATTTGTTTAGCTAAAAAATTGTGACATTTTGATAACAAAAGAAGCCGGCGGTCTTCAGCAGTTCAAGGTTCCCCCTCAGCCGTCGGCTCACCTAATGCCACGTCATCGTGAGAAGTAAACCAGTGCTACGGGCGGCGTTGTTAGTGAGTGAGCAAAGGCTCCAGACAGCCGTGAGAAAGGCCCGGAGATTATGTTTGGATTGACGCGTTAGACCCGCGGGGGGCTCCCGGACACGGTCCGTCAAATTGAATCTCTGATCCCGCACGCGAACCTGTCAGCGCAGCAGTGATCACCCTGACCACGGCTGGATGGAGTCGCTCGTCAGTCGTCTTTCAACGGCGTATGGGTCCCGCGAACACTTTCCGTGTTCACGAGACCCATAATTCAACTAATCAGTTGCCCCCGACTTAGCTAAGCCCGTCCGGCTGAGACTTCCAGGGCGTCCTGCAGGGTGAAGCGACCGGCGTATAACGCCTTGCCCATGATGGCGCCTTCGACGCCCTCGGGAACCAGTTCGCGCAGCGCGCGCAGGTCATCCAGGGAGGAGATGCCGCCGGAGGCCACGATCGGCTTGTCGGTCTTGGCGCACATTTCCAGCAGCAGCTTCACGTTTGGGCCGCGCAGGGTGCCGTCCTTGGTGACGTCGGTGACCACGTAGCGCGGGCAGCCGGCGTCCTCCAGCCGGGCGAGCACCTCCCACAGTCCCCGCCTTCCTTGGTCCAGCCGCGACCGGCCAGGGTGGTGCCGCGCACGTCCAGGCCAACGGCGATCTTGTCGCCGAAGCGCTCAATGGCCTTGGCGGTCCATTCGGGGTTCTCCAGGGCGGCGGTGCCCAGGTTCACTCGGGTGGCGCCGAATTCCAGGGCCCGCTCCAGTGAGGCGTCATCGCGGATGCCGCCGGAGAGTTCCACCTTGATCTGCAGTTCCTGGGCGATGCGCTGGACAATGTTGGTGTTGTGTCCGCGGTCAAAGGCGGCGTCCAGGTCCACCAGATGCAGCCATTCGGCGCCGTCGTTCTGCCAGGCCAGGGCGGCTTCCAGCGGATCGCCGTAGCCGGTCTCGGAGCCGGCTTCGCCTTGGACCAGGCGTACGGCCTGCCCGTTGGCGATGTCGACGGCGGGAAGCAGTTCCAGGTGTGTTTGCTCGCTCATTGTTTCCTTTATGTTCTGCGGTGGCGTAGGGCGCTACAGGGTCAGGACCCACCCGGCAATGACTGCCATGGCGGCCAGCGCCCAGCAGGCGATGATCCAGGAGATGTGGGCTTTCTGACTTTTCAGGGAGATCGCTCCCCCGGCCAGGAAGGCTCCGACTCCCAACAAGACAACGGTCCACATGTTTAGAGGGTCTCCAACCAGTTGCGCAGCAGGCGGTTGCCCGCCGTGCCGGATTTCTCGGGGTGGAACTGGACCGCGGAGAGCGGACCGTTTTCCACGGCGGCGACGAACGGGGTGCCGTGGGTGCTCCAGGTGACCTTGGGGGCGCTCATCGCCGGCTGGGTGATGTCAAACTCCCAGTGGCGCACGCCGTAGGAGTGCACGAAGTAGAACCGCTCCTGCTCGATCCCCTCGAACAATCGGCTGCCTCGGGAACCTGAACGGTGTTCCAGCCCATGTGTGGGATCACTTCGGCTTCCAGGCGCTCCACGACGCCGGGCCATTCGCCCAGTCCCTGACTGCGCACCCCGTGTTCCACGCCCTCATCGAAGAAGACCTGGTGGCCAACGCAGATGCCCAGCACCGGTCGGCCGCCGGCAACCCGGCGTCCGATCCAGCGCGGCGCGTCAATGGCCTTGAGCTGTTGCATCACCGAAGCGTAGGCCCCCACCCCGGGGACCACCAGGCCATCGGCTTCCAGGATCGCGGTGGAGTTGGCGGTCAACTCCACACTGGCTCCGGCCGCCTCCAGGGCGCGTACCGCAGAGCGGACATTGCCGGACCCGTAGTCCAGGACGACTACGTTTTTACTTCCCACCTACAGCGCACCCTTCGTGGACGGGATTTGGTCCCCCATGCGGGGGTCGGTTTCCACCGCTTCGCGCAGCGCCCGTGCCAGGGCCTTGAACTGCGCTTCAACGATGTGGTGTGGGTCGCGCCCGGAGAGTACCTCGATGTGGGCGCAGATCTGGGCGTGGAAGGTCAGCGACTCGAAGACGTGGCGCGTCATCGACCCGGTGAAGTGCCCGCCGATCAGGTGGTATTCCTGGCCGGCCGGCTCCCCGCCGTGCACCAGGTAGGGCCGGCCGGAGATGTCCACGACGGCGCGGGCCAGGGCCTCGTCCAGCGGCGCGTAGCGGTGCCGAATCGGCGGATGCCGGCCTTGTTGCCCAGGGCAGTGCGCAGCACCTCGGCCAATGGTGATGGCGGTGTCCTCCACGGTGTGGTGCACGTCGATGTGGGTGTCGCCGGTGGCGCGCACGGTCAGGTCGATCAGCGAGTGCTTGGACAGTGCGGTGAGCATGTGGTCGAAGAACGGCACGGAGGTGCTGATCTCGGACTTGCCGGTGCCGTCCAGGTCAAGTTCGACGAACACGGACGATTCGCTGGTCACGCGTTCCATGCGGGCTTTGCGGCCGCCCAGGGATTCGGCAGACATCTTCTTCCTTCGCTAGCTTCTGACAGTTTGCTGGTGCGCCGGTTCGAGCAGCTCGCTGAGCCGGTCGAGGAAGGCGGTGGTTTCCGCCTCGGTGCCGGCGGTGACGCGCAGGGTGCCAGGGATCCCGTTGTTACGCACAATGATCCCTGCCTCGAGCAGGCCCTGCCAAATCGCTTCCGGATCCTGCAGCCCGCCGAAGAACACGAAGTTCGAATCGCTGACCGAGGGCTGCAGGCCCAGTTCGGTCAACCGGGTGACGATCCGGTCACGCTGGGTCTTGATCTGTTCGACCTCGGCCAGCAGCGCGTCCACGCTTTTCAGTGCCGCGATCGCGGTGGCTGGGTGACCGCCGAGAGGTGGTAGGGCAGGCGCACCAACCGGATTGCGTCACTGATTTCAGGGGCCGCGGCCAGATAGCCAAGGCGCGCCCCGGCCAGCGCAAACGCCTTGGACATGGTCCGGGTGACGATCAGGCGCTGGCGGCCGGGCAGCAGGCCCAGCGCGGACTTGGTGCCGGCCAAGGCGAACTCGGCGTAGGCCTCATCGACGATCACGATCGCGTTGTTCTCGCTGGCCGCCTCGTAGACGGCCTTGATGACATCCAGCCCCAGGGCGGTACCCGTGGGGTTGTTGGGTGAGCAGAGGATCACGATGTTCGGGCGGTGTTCGCGCACCTGGCTGGCGGCCGATTCGGCACTGAGCGTGAAGTCCGCGGCACGGGTTCCGGCGATGAAGGAGGTATCGGTGCCGCTGGCCAGCAGCGGGTACATGGAGTACGTGGGTACGAAGCTCATGACGCTGCGTCCCGGTCCACCGAAGGCCTGGAGGATTTGCTGCAGAATTTCGTTCGAGCCGTTCGCTGCCCAGATGTTCTCGGCGCGCAGTTCATGCCCCAGGTAGTCGGCGAGCAGTTCACGCAGTTCGGTGAACTCGCGGTCCGGGTAACGGTTGAGGGTGGTGGCGGCTTGGCCACTTCTTGTGCAATTGCCTCGACCACGGCCGGCGGCAGTGGATGGGTGTTTTCGTTGACGTTCAACTGTATGGGCACGTCGATTTGCGGCGCGCCGTAGGGAGAGAGCCCGCGGAGATTCTCACGCAAGGGCAGTTGACTTAACAGTTCACTGCGGTCTTTCACACGGTAATTCTAAGCTGGGGCGGGCGCTGGCAGTGAATCAGTGACGCTCCAGGCGGTAACAATGAACCGCGGGCTACTGCTGGTCCAGGACCGGAATCTGCAGGGTTTGTCCGGCCTGCAGCACGCCACCATGCAGCGAGTTCATTTCGCCGATGTAGCGAATGGCGTCTTCCTGGTCGTAGCCTTGCGCGTATTCGCTGGCCAAGTCCCACAGGGTGTCCCCGGGAATGACGGTCACCTCCACCGTTTCAACGCCTACTGGCTCCTGGTCGGAGGCCATTACGGAGTTAGAGAACGTGGTCAGCAGGAAAGTTGCCGCCAGGGCCAGCAGGAAGACCGGAACCCCGATCAACACAACCCAGCCGCGTCGGGTCAGGCGGATTCGCATGCGTGTGGTGCTTTGATCTTTATCCAGTGCCGTAGTGGCCATGGCCGATCTCCTCTCAGGACGAGCGTGATGCGAGTTTCTAATGTTCGAACATCTCATTCGAAGATATGTTCGGATCTAGTACATCTTTTCTAACAGAGCTCGGCGACACTTGTCCAGATAGTTCGAACAAATCTTTGAAAGAGGCTTCGAAATCCACTAGGATTTCGAAGTAAATCGAGCATGAAGACATCACAACAGTCAGCACCGACAGTTTGACCGCTCGGCCATGACTCGCAATCGTTAGGGAAGGCAGAAATTACATGTCAGCATCACAACGCACTCCGCGTGCCAATGCTCGGTCGCTGACCATCCGCCAGAAGAAGATCCTGGAAACCATCCAGCGGGCCATCGGGAACAACGGCTACCCGCCCTCGATGCGTGAGATTGGCGACTCGGTCGGGTTGGCCAGCCTCTCCTCGGTAACCCACCAGTTGGGTCAGCTGGAGAAGCTCGGATATATCCGCCGTGACCCGCGCCGTCCCCGCGCCATGGAAATTCTGCTTCCGCTGCAGCTGAACGACGAGTCTGAATCCGCTTCCAAGGAACCGGCCGCCCAGCCGGAGCCGGCCGATGACACCAAGGTCATTGAGCTAAGCACCTCGGCGGACACCACGATGGTGCCACTGGTTGGACGCATTGCCGCCGGTGGTCCGATCCTGGCTGAGCAGAGCGTCGAGGATGTCTTCTCCCTGCCGCGTCAGCTCGTGGGCCACGGTGAGCTGTTCATGTTGCGGGTTTCGGGCGACTCCATGGTGGATGCCGCCATTTGCGACGGCGACTGGGTGGTGGTGCGCCGTCAGCAGACCGCCGACAACGGCGACATCGTTGCCGCCCTGCTGGATGAGGAAGCCACCGTCAAGACCTTCCGCCAGCGTGATGGCCACACCTGGCTGCTTCCGCAGAACTCGCGCTACGAACCGATTCTGGGCGACAGCGCCACCATCATGGGCCGAGTTGTTTCGGTGATGCGTTCGCTCTAGCCTTCCTGCCACCTTCGGCACAGTCCCGGTGTTTCGCGTTACCAAACGCGGCACACCGGGATCTTGTTTTGGCTCTGCTCGACGCTCCCACCCAAGCCGGGAATCAATTCATCCGGATAACGTCCGCTAGGGAGCGAGGCAGGTGAAGGCCTGCAGTGGCAGGCGCCGTTGTTCAAGGACCACCTTTTCGTGGGGCACCACGGGGATTGGCAGGTCATCGAGCCTGAACCAGCGAAGATCCACGGCTTTGTCCGGCTCCTGGATCTCGGGTGTGCCCAGCCAGGAGCGGCATTCGAAAAAGAAGTCGACGCGGCCGGGCTGATCCTTGACCGCAGCCGGGCGCTGCAGCACCGTCAGGGGGTGAAGATGTTCTTCGCGGACCAGTACACCCAGCTCCTCGCCAGCTTCTCGAATGGCTGCCGCTACTGCGCTTTCGCCGTTCTCCAGATGCCCGGCGGCGGCAGCGCCCCAGTACCCGTCCAGGAAACCAGTGCCTCGCCGCTGTTGCAGCAGCACGGCGTCGGCGTGGCGAAAGATCACGTAACTCACTGCGATGAGTCCCCTGCGAGCCGGAGGCAAGTCCTGCGGTGGAAGGCTCATGAGGTCCTTCGTTTCAGGTCGGTACTCCGCGTGACGACCGCTGCGGCCGAGAGGATGCTCCAGCGCTGCACGGCCTCCGAGAGCTGAGCCGCCTGCTTGTCCAGGACGGTGTCGGCGGTATCGGAAACGAGCCGCGCGGCGGTTTGCCGCGCCCGCTGCCCCAGCCGGTGATCCGTAGCGGCCAGCGCCAGGTAGCGGCAGAGGATTCCGGTGAATAGGCTCCCATCCCCGCCCTGTTCCAGGCGCAGCCCCTGCTGTGGAACGGTGAGCCGACGGTCCACCGCGTCGATGAGGTCGGCGGCCTGGCGCAGGTACCGTTCGTCCCCGAGCTCCAGCCAGGCCCCAAGGATTGGGCCCTGGTTGTAGGTGTAGATCTGTCCTTCGAGCCGATGCCCGGCGTTAACCAGATAGATCCCATCCAGGTAAAGGCCCAGGGTGGGGTCGAAGAGCTTCTCGCGCATCCAGTCGACCAGCGAGACAGCGGTTTTCCGGTCCCCGATGCGGGCGAAGTGCAGGGCCGCGGGACCGTTGACCGGCACGTTCTTGAACGCGCGTTTGCGTGACCAGTATAGGCCACCGCCAAGCACCGAATCCTGACCGCTACGCAGTTGGCGGGTCAGCGAGTCCACCGCCGACTGGGCAAGTTTTGCCGGTTGCTGGTGCAGTTCCAGGCACAGCGCGTTCAGCCGGTGGCTGGAGAGCGCCAGCCAGGCCATGTCATCAAAGAAATAGTTCGGGAACACCCCGAAGTTACGGATCTTGATCCCGCGCAGCAGCCGCAGCCCGCGGCTCACCTCGGCCTTGGCTGCCGCGGGTGCGCCGGCCCGCACATAGTGAAACCCCATGTCCACGATCGCGTCCAGGTAGTGGGCCTGCCACCAGTAGTGCCATTCAGACCATGGGGCGTCCCCTCGGATCCGGCGCCCACGGGCTGCCGGCGCCTTAGGGGTGGGAACCGGTGCCCGCAACGCTCCGATCCAGGTGCCGGGCAGCCCCATGAGCCGGTGCCCGAAACGGTCGTTGACATCACGGGCAGCGTTGTCGGCCAGCGCGGTCCAGCTGTGGGTCATGCACTGCTCCTCTACCTGACGGGGGTCGGTGGGCAACCACCGGGTGCGGCGGTGTTCTGTGACGAGTCTACGTTTCCCGCCCAGCGCGCGCATTTGCCGCCGTACTTGGCTTGGCGCCGGCCGCGGGAGCATGCTGGAAACATGATGCGTGCAGCGGTTATCGATGTTCCCGGTCCGGCTGAATCCATTGCGGTGCGTGAGGTTCCGATTCCCAGACCGCAACCGGACGAAGTGTTGGTGCGCGCCGAGTTCTCCTGCGTGAACCATGTGGACACCTTTGTGCGTTCCGGCGCGTACGCCACCGAGCTTCCTTCCCCGTTCATCATCGGCCGGGATGTGGCCGGCACGGTCGAGGCCGTGGGTGAGTCGGTCACCGGGTTCAGCGTCGGGGACCGAGTCTGGTCAAACTCGTTGGGGTATGACAGGCGGCAGGGGTCCTTTGCCGAATTCTGCGTGGTGCCGGCCGCACGGCTTTTCACGGTGCCGCAGAACGTGGCGGATTTGCGCGGCGTGGTGGCGCTGTCCCATGCCATGACCACCGCGTGGCTGGGGTTGGGGCGCAGCGCACCGCTGGCCGCCGGGCAGTCGGTGTTCATTGGTGGGGCTGCCGGTGCCGTGGGCAGTGCAGCCGTGCAGTTTGCCTGCGCCCGGGACGCCCGGGTGATTGCCAGCGCCGCCCCGGCGGATCATTCGTGGGTCAGGGGTTTGGGGGCTGACACCGTGCTGGACTATGCCCGGCCCGACCTCATCGAAGCGGTGGCCTCCCACGTGGCCGAAGGTGCGGCGATCTGGTGGGACACGTCCGGTCACCAGCAGCTGGCTCAGCTTATCCCGGCGCTGGCCAACCGGGGCACCGTGTTGATTTCCGCGGGCCTGCAGGCCGAGGCCAGCATTCCGGTCGGTGCGCTCTACACCCGGGATGTGAGCGTGAAGGGTTTCGCCGTCTCGAACGCGGGAGCCGAGGAACTTACTGCGGCGGCCGCCGCGCTGAATGAGTTGCTGGCCACGAGGGAGCTGAAGTACCGGGTGGATCGTGAGTTGCCCTTGGAGCAGGCTGGCGAAGCCACCGGCTGGTGGAGGCCGGTGGGCTTCATGGAAAGGTTCTGGTGCGCCTGCGCGGCTGACCCGGGCGGGGGCGGCCGGCCCCGGCTACTTGTTCGGGTTCAGCCGTTTGAGCACCCCGAGGATGACCTTCTTGTCCGGGGTGGGCCACATCGGCGGCAGCGAGCTCTTCAGGTAGCCGCCGTAGCGTGCGGTGGCCATCCGGGAATCCAGCACCGCCACCACGCCCTTGTCGTTGATCGAACGGATCAGGCGTCCGGCCCCCTGGGCCAGGCGCACCGCAGCGTGGGCGGCGGAGACCTGCATGAATCCGTTGCCGCCGTGGCGGGCGATGTCCTGGGTGCGGGCCTTGGAGATCGGGTCATCGGGGCGCGGGAACGGGATCTTGTCGATGATCACCAGCCGGCAGGCGTCCCCCGGCACGTCCACCCCCTGCCACAGGGTCATGGTGCCGAACAGGCACGCGTCCCGGTCGGCGCTGAAGTCGGCGACCAGGGATTTCATGCTCGCCTCCCCCTGGCACAGGATCGGCACGTCCAGCTTCGGGCGCAGGATCGCCGCCGCCTCCTCGGCCGAGCGCTTCGAGGTGAACAGCACCAGCGCCCCTCCCCCGGAGGCCTCGATCAGATCCTCGATCTCATCCAGGGTTTCGGCGCTGAGCTGCCGCCCGGGCTTGGGCAGGTGCTTGGCCACGTACAGGATCCCCTGCTTGGGGTAGTTGAACGGGCTGCCCACGTCCACGCCCTGCCAGGAGGGGGCGCCCTCCCCCATCAGGCCCAGTGCCCCGGCGACGGAGTCGAACTGGGCGCCGATGGCCAGGGTGGCGCTGGTGAGCACGACGGTGCGCCCGTCAAACAGGCCCTCGCGCAGTTTGCCGGCCACCGACAGCGGCGCCACGTTTAGGGTGGCGGGGGTGGATTCATCGGCCTCCACGTAGCCGCGGCCCTCAACGAACTCGCGCGGCCGTGACGTCCAGATCACCTCGCGGCGTTCCTCGTGCTCCAGCATCCGCAGCGAGTCATCGAGCACCGCCTGCATCTGCGAGCGGGCCGTCTGCCGGCCACCGTCCACCGGATCCCCGGCTTCGGGCTTGGTCAGGGACAGGATGACGCGGGCCTGTTCGGCGATGTCGTTCAGTGCAATCCCGCTGGCCTCGTCCAGGCCGCGTTCCAGCAGGCCGGTGGCCTGCCCGGACAGCGCCTTATCCAGCCGGTTGGCGGCGTTGACCATTTCATCGACGTTGACCGCGCAGTGGCGCTTCATCGACCGGCGGCGTGAGCACGGTGCGCGGAGACAGCGCGCTGGCCACCGAGGAAGTGACCCGGTCCTGCAGTTCGTGGGCCTCATCGATGATCGCCACATCGAAGTCCGGCAGCACCGAGAGCCCTTCGAACGCGGACACCGCCAGCAACGCGTGGTTGGTGATCACCACGTCGGCTCGGCGGCCCGGGCCCGGGCCATCTCGGAGAAGCATTCATCGGCCATCGGGCACTTTTGGGAGCCCAGGCATTCCATGGCGGAAACCGAAACCTGGCGCCAGGCCTTGTCCGAGACCCCGGGCACCAGTTCGTCCCGGTCCCCGGTCTCGGTTTCTCGGCCCACTCGCGCAGCTTCATGACCTCGGTTGCCAGCGGGGAGAAGACCTGGCCGGCGGCCGGAGCCTCGTCCATGGCGAACAGCGTGCCCTCGTCATCCGGGTACCCGCCGCCGAGCTTGTACTGGCACAGGTAGTTGGCCCTGCCCTTGAGCAGGGAGACGTCCATGGGACGCGAAAGCTTGCCCTTCAGGCGTTAAGCAGGCGTGGGACATCGCGGCCCACAATCTGGGACTGCAGCGCCAGGGTGGCGGTGGAGACGATCACCGGCTTGGCCGAGGTCTGGGCGTAGGCCAGGGCCGGAATCAGGTACCCCATCGACTTGCCCGTACCGGTGCCGGCCTGCACCAGCAGGTGCTCGTCCTCCTCCAGGGCGCGCACCACCTGGCGCACCATTTCCTGCTGCCCGGTGCGGCTTTGGCCGCCCATGGAGGACACGGCGGTCTCCAACAGGTCCAACGCCTGCTTCTGCTTATCCATGGATGTTGTACTGCTCCAACTCCGCAGCCAGCGACTTGCGGACCTTGACGATCATGCGGGTGCCCGATTCCTGGTGCTCGCTGTCCAGGATCTCGGCTTCGGCCTGGTGCAGCTTGGCCACGAGGTCCCCGCGCTCATACGGGATGAGCACTTCGAGCTGGATGTCCGGCCGCGGGATCGAGGAGCTGATCTTGGCAAGCAGCTCGTCGATGCCCTGCCCGGTGTAGGCCGAGACCACCACCGAGTTTGATTCGCGGTTGCGTACCCGTTCGATGACGTATGGGTCGGCCACGTCGGCCTTGTTCAGCACGATGATCTCCGGGATGTGCATGGCCTCCACCTCGGTGAGCACCTTGCGCACCGCGGCGATCTGGCCTTCGGGATCCGGGTGGGAGGCATCCACCACGTGCAGGATCAGATCCGAGTCGGCGATCTCCTCCAGTGTGGAGCGGAACGCCTCCACCAGCTGGGTGGGCAGGTTGGAGACAAAACCAACAGTGTCCGCCAGCGTGTAGGTCAACCCGTCCTCGGTGGCCGCCTGGCGCACGGTGGGATCCAGGGTGGCGAACAACGCGTTCTCCACCAGCACCCCGGCGTTGGTCAGCCGGTTGAGCAGCGAGGACTTGCCGGCGTTGGTGTACCCGGCGATCGCCACGGAGGGGACCTCGTTGCGTCTGCGGTTGGCGCGCTTGGCCTCGCGGGCCGGCTTCATGCCCTTGATCTCGCGGCGCAGCTTGGCCATTCGGTCGCGAATGCGCCGGCGGTCCATTTTCGAATCTTGGTT
>NZ_BAXF01000034.1:0-13079 GCF_001310435.1 Arthrobacter sp. JCM 19049
GTCCTGGTCCAGCGCCAGCCAGTGCCCGCGCCGGCCATCGGGTTCCAACACCACCGTGGGGGTGTTGTCCGCGGACTGCAGGCGCACGGCAACCTGGCCGCGGCTGGACAGCAGCCCGCTGGCGTCGGCATCAAATTCAAGGATCAGCCGCTCGCCAATCAGGCGCGTGGTGCCGCTGAGTTCCAGGGTTTCTTCTGCGCTGGCCATTGCCATGTTCCTTCCGGTGTGTGCCTGGGTTAATTCTAGGCACTGAACCCCCCGGGGTGTGAAGCCAGGCGCAGCGGGAGGGAGGCGGGGTGAAAGTTTCATGACCGCACCGTTTCGGGTCCCGGCAACGTGGCTAGACTACAAAGGACGAGGAGGAACGCCGGCACCCGACTGGGCCGGCTATGAGAACACGTGGCTACGAAGATGTTCCGGGCACTGTCGATCCGCAACTACCGGCTGTGGGTGATCGGCGCGCTGGTATCGAACATTGGCACGTGGATGCAGCGGGTCGCTCAGGACTGGCTGGTGCTCACCGAGCTGACGAACAACGACGGCACGGCCACCGGGATCGTCACCGGCCTGCAGTTCCTGCCGGTGCTGCTGCTGGCCCCCTATGCCGGGCTGATCGCCGACCGCTACGAAAAACGGAAGGTACTGCTGTGCACCCAAAGCTTCATGGGATTGTGCGCGCTGGTGCTGGGCACCCTGGTGCTGCTCGATGTGGCCCAGCTGTGGCACGTGTACGTGCTGGCGACCGCGCTGGGGGTCGGCTCCGCATTTGACGCCCCGGCCCGCCAGGCGTTCGTCTCGGAGATCGTGCCAGGTACCCACCTGACCAACGCGGTGGCGCTGAACAGTGCGAATTTCAACCTGGCCCGGCTGGCCGGCCCCGGCGTGGCCGGCCTGGTAATCGCCGCGTTCGGCACCGGCCCGGCGTTTTTGATCAACGGGTTCTCATTCATTGCGGTGCTGTTCTCGCTGACGAACCTGGACCGCAGCCAAATCCACGCGGCGAAGCGGGTGGTGCGGGCCAAGGGCCAGGTGAAGGAGGGGTTCGACTATGTGCGTGGACGCCGGGACCTGCTGCTGATCTTTGGGTTGGCGTTCGTGGTGGGCACCTTTGGGCTGAACTTCCAACTGACCAACGCCATGATGGCGGCCCAGGTGTTCGGGGTCGGGGCGGGGGAGTACGGCATGCTGGGAACCATTATGGCCGTGGGCACCTTCGCCGGAGCCTGCTGGCGGCCCGGCGCTCCCGGCCGCGGTGGCGCTACATCATCCTGGGCGCCACGTTCTTCGGGGCCAGCGCACTGTTGTCCGCCCTGATGCCGACCTACACGCTCTTTGCGCTCTCCCTGGTTCCCATCGGCTTGTTTGCACTCACGTTCCTGAACAGCTGCAACACGATGGTGCAGACCTCGGTTCCGGGCCAATACCGGGCCAGGGTCTTGGCGCTGTACCTGATGGTGGTCCAGGGCGGCACCCCGATTGGGGCGCCGTTGGTCGGTTGGCTGGCCACCTTGTTCGGGCCGCGCATGGCGGTCGGGCTGGGCGCGGGCGCCTCCCTGGTCTCCGGGATCATTGCCCTGATCCTGTGGCAGAAGTTCCGTGCCGATGCGATCCCGCTGCGCCGGCAGGTGCAGCTGCTGCGGCTGCGCCACCAGGAAGAACCCACGGGACGTGAGGGCGAGGGCTAGAGCCGGCAGCCTGGCTGCGACAGGCTAGTGGGCCGGGTGTTCCACGGAGGCCACGGGGCGCACATTGACCTCGGTGGTGCTGGTGTCCAGGTTCGCGTTGAACCCGAACGCGTCCTTGACCACCTTCGGCTTTAGTTCACCGGTGCGCAGATCCTGTTCGGTCAGCTGCAGCTCGGTCTTCACCGTCAGCGGTCCCAGCACCCAGGCTCCGTCATAGTAGGACACCTTCGGCTTGGGGTAGTCGGTGATCTGCCATTTGATGGTCTTGGCATCCACCCGCGCGGTCGTGTGATACGCGAACGGGCAGTTCGTGGGCATCAGCACCTTTTGGGTGGCGCACCCATCCAGGTACTTCTTCAGCTGCTTGCTGATGTTCTGGGTGAAATGGCTGGTCGGCTCGGTGCGCAGGGCGATCTCCACCGGCTTCTGCGCCGGGGAGGTGATCAGCTTGCCGCGGGTGTCGGCCTTGAAGTTCTTGGTTTCAAACCCGGCGTCCAGCACGGCGGGGAAGAACACCGGAAGCTCGGTGCGGCCCTTTTGCAGCGGGATCTTCTGGTCGTTGACCTCGATCTCGTTGACGGTGTTCGCCTTGATCTGCACGGTGGGCAGGGTGACTTCCTCGAACTTCCAGGTGTCGAAGAACATCCAGGACTTCCCGTCATGGTGCAGCGCATAGGTAGACTCGCTGGGCACCCCGTGAGCCTTGTAGTGGGCGGTGACCGTCACCCTGCCGGGCACATCCTGATCCTGCTGGGCCGTATCCGCCTCGAATTCGGTGATGCCGGACTGGGTGCGGGAAAGCACCTCGCCATCCAGGGCCACCGCGTCCCCCTGGGGCACCTTGGCCTCCAGCAGACCCAGCGCCTCGGCGCCCTTACCTTCCTCCAACAGCTGATGCAGGTGCTTGACCTGTGCTGCCGGGGAACAGATCGTTCGGTTGCAAACTATGATCGCCGCGGCGAACAGGAGCACAAGGCAAGTACTACGAGGGCCCAGCGCAGAGCGACTCGGGTCACAGGATTAGGTGCGTTCATCTCCCCATAAGGTATCGGCTGCGCTGGTGAGTTCTTAAATTACCGCGCCGTACGGCGTTGCCCTCCAGCGTACCGCCAGCACCTGTCGCCGCCAGGTGTTCCGGTTCGCGCACCGGCGCTTAGAAGGGGTTCAGCAGCCGGTGCACGAACGCCTTGGTGCGTTCCTGGGACGGCTCACGCAGCACCTGCGCGGCGGGGCCGCGTTCGATGACGTGCCCCTCGTCCATGAACACCACCGTGTCGGCCACGTCCCGGGCGAAGGCAAGCTCATGGGTGACCAGCACCATGGACCAGCCCTCGGCTGCCAGCTCCTTGATGACCGTGAGCACGTCCCCGACCAGTTCAGGATCCAGGGCGCTGTCGGCTCATCGAAGAGCAGCAAGTCCGGCTGCAGCATCAAGGCGCGCACGATCCCCACCCGCTGTTGCTGGCCGCCGGAAAGCGATGAGGGATAGGCGCTGGCCTTGGCGGCCAGTCCCACCCGCTGCAGCAGCGCGTTGGCCTGCTCCAGCACCTCGGCCTTGGGTCGGCGCTGCACCTCCAGGGCCCCACGGTGACATTCTGCAGCACCGTCAGGTGCGGGAAGAGGTGGTGGCCCTGGAACACCATCGCCGAACGGTCCCGCAGCACCGAGGCCTGCTTCTTGCGCAGCTGCGGGGTAAAGGTGACCTGAGGGCCGCCCGCGAAGGCGACGGTCCCCGAATCGGCGGCCTCCAGCCCGTTCAGGCAGCGCAGCGCCGTGGTCTTGCCGGAGCCCGATGGGCCAATCAGTGCCAGCACTTCACCCTCGTGCACCGTGAAGTCGATGCCGCGCAGCACCTGGTTGTCGCCGAAGGCCTTGTGCAGCCCGGTAACCGTGAGCAGCGGGACTGCGGTGTTAGGCAACATATTTTTCAAGCCTTCCTTCCAGGCGGGTTTGCAGGGTGGAGAGAACCAGGCAGATCACCCAGTACAGGGCGGCCGCGGTCAGGTACAGGGTCATGAATTCCAGGCTGCTCGCGGCGATTTCCTGGGCCCGGCGGAACATTTCGGTGACCAGGATCAGCGAGGCCAGCGAGGAGTCCTTGACCAGGGAGATGAAGGTGTTGGACAGCGGCGGGACCGCCACCCGGGTCGCCTGGGGCAGGATCAGCCGGTAAAGAGTGCGGGTGCGGGACATGCCGATCGTGTAGCCGGCTTCCCACTGCCCGGAGGGGACCGAGAGGATCGCGGCGCGGATGATCTCCGCGGCATAGCCGGCCACGTTCAGCGTGAACGCGATGATCGCGCTGGGCCACGGGTCAATGGTGATTCCCACCGAGGGCATGCCGAAGAAGATCACGAACAGCTGCACCAGCAGCGGGGTGCCGCGGATCACCGATATGTAGATCCGGGCAATCGCCGAGACGAAGCGGTTCGCGCTGATGCGCATCAACGCGATCACCAGCGCCAGAATCAGTCCCAGTGCGAAGCTGGCCAGCGACAGGGGAATGGTTCCGGTCAGTGCCCCCTTGGCCAGGGGCCACAGTGAATCCAAAACCAGTTGCCATGTCTGGTCCATCGGTCCTCTTTCTCCTTGCGGTTTAAGCCAACTTGCCCCGAGGAAATCTCCTTGGGGCAAGTGTACGCATAGGCCGAACCCCACGGTGGGGGATGCCTCGCCATTCGTTCAGTGCACGGGCCGTGTGCGGGCCGGGCCCGCACACGGCAAAAGGCTACTTGGTGACGTCGCTGCCGAAGTACTTGTCGGACAGTTCAGCCAGGGTTCCGTCCTGGCGCAGCTCATCGAGCGCCTTGTTGATCGCCTCATGCAGCTCGGTGTCGTCCTTGCGCATCGCCACGGCAACCTCGGACTTGTCATCGGATTCAGCCGCGATCTTGATCGCGTCATCCGGCTGGTTCTTCTGCGAATCCAGGTAGGTGAGCTTGTCGTTGATCGTGGCGTCCACCCGGCCCTGCTTCAGCAGGGTGACGGCCTGCGCCCAGCCCTCCACGGCCTGTACGTTCGCGCCGGCGTCCTTGGCGGTCTCATACCAGTTGCTGGTCAGTGACTGGGCGGTGCTCTTGCCCTTGAGGGATTCGAAGGAGGTGATCTCGGTGTTGTCCGACTTGGTCACGATGACCCCGTTGGAGACGGTGTAGGGGGTGGACAGCAGGTACTTCTCTTCGCGCTGCTCGTTCACGCTCACCTGATTGGCGATGACGTCAAAGCGCTTTGCATCCAGGCCCGCGAAGATGCCATCCCACTGGGTTTCCTCGAATTCGACCTCGACCCCCAGCTTCTCGCCGACGGCCTCGATCACCTCGACGTCGTAGCCGGTCAGCTCGTTGCCCTCATGGTAGGAGAAGGGGCGGTAGGTGCCTTCGGTGCCCACGGTCAGGTCCCGGATTCCTGCACCTGCTGGTAGGTGGAGCCGCTGGCCTCGTCGCCGCCCGAATCGTTCGAGGAGCCGCAGGCGCTGAGCGACAAGGCCAGAACGGTTGCGGTGGACAGTGCGGTGAAAATCCGTTTCATGAGAACCCCTCGGTTTGGTTGCGGCGGGTGATGGCCTGAACGTCACAACGTCCCGGTCATATCCGAGTATTCCCTGCCCCGCCGGCCGGCGGGGAGTTTCCGGGGCGGGGGTGTCACAAAAATTCACACTCTTGACACAGCCCACACCGCGCCGGGCCGACCGGCGGCATAGGGCGGGCGCAGCGCGAGATGGCCGCCGTGATCAGGCAGGGGCTACACGCCCAGCAGCAGCGCCAGCAGCATCATGATCGGGATGGCGCAGATGGTGGTGATCAGCACGGTGTCCTTGGCGATCACCACGCCCCGTTCATAGCGCGAGGCGGTGACGAAGATGTTCTGCGCGGTGGGCAGCCCGGCCATGATGACCGCCGCCACCATCATTTCCGTGGGCAGGCGGAACACGAAGGCCGCCAGCAGCCAGGCGATCAGCGGATGGATGACCAGTTTGGCCAGCGAACCAATCAGCACGTCCGCCCGTCGCCCGGTGCCCGGGTCCAGGGGCTTGGAACCGACCAGCGAGATTCCGAAGGCCAGCAGCATCGCCGGGATCGAGGCCCCGGAAATCAGTTCAATGGGCGCCAGCACCAGTTCGGGCAGCTGCACGCCGGTCAGTGCGACCACCAGGCCCGCCAGGGAGCCGATGATCATGGGGTTCTTCGCGGTGGCCGAGGCCAACGCCCAGAAGGTGGTGCGGTGCTTGATGGTGGTTGCATCCAGCATGGCCAGGTTCACCGGCTGGTACAACGCCAGTTGGAAGAGGATCACCGGGGCGGCGTGGGCCATGTCGCCCAGCACGTACAGGGCGATCGGCAGGCCCAGGTTCGCTGAGTTCACGGTGGAGGCGCTCATGGCCGCGACGATGCGTTCGGCGGCCGGGCGCTGCAGCCACTTGAAGGTGGCCAGGTGATAGATCCCGGCGGTGAGGAACGCCGAAATGGTGGCGATCCACAGCAGTGGTCCGAGCACCTGGGTTGGTTCGGAATCGGCGATGGCCAGAAACAGCAGGGCGGGGCTGGCCACGAAGAAGGTCAACCGGTTCAGCACCCACCGGCCTTGGTCGCCCAGCACCCCGGTGCGTCCGACCGCGTAGCCGACCAGGATGACCACCCAGATGATGGAGAAGCCGGACAGCACTCCGGTCATGACGGCCTCCTGGATCATTGTGCTGCTCGGGTGGGGCACCGGCTGGGACGGCGGCTGGGAGTCGATCCCGCGCCAGCGGGGCCCGGCTCCCTGATGGGTGCCCAGACGCCAAACGCGGGACCTGCTGGGTCCCGGCGTTTGGTCTTGCGAGCGGGCGACGGGAATCGAACCCGCGTATCGAGCTTGGGAAGCTAGCGCTCTACCATTGAGCTACGCCCGCAAAGCTCCGAGCGGCCTATTGGCGGCCCGGGCGTATCCCAGCATAGCGCAATCAGCGCCCCGGTTTTCAAGCCAATGACGCCAAGATGACCTGTGGCATGCGCCAATGGCCACAGGTGCGGCGCTCGAACCGCGGAAATCCGCGGCCAACCGCTTGTCCGGGGTGTGACCATGATTACATCCCCGCGCGGGTGCCCGCGGCGCACCGACGGCTAGTGGCTGCCTCGGCCCTTGCCCAGTTCCTGACGCAACACCGCCACACCCTCGGCCGGAATCTCAAAACTGAGATCGTCACCGGGATTGATGACAATCCCGGTGCCCTCCAGGGCGCGCACAATGGTGGCCCCCTGCACCTTCACACCGTAGGGTGCCTGGTCAATGTAGGTGCCCGGGATGCGCTCCAGTGAACTGAACACCGCGACCATCGGCGCCCCGGCGGGATTGGTCAGCAACATGGGCTGCGCGTTGGGGTTTTCGCCGGTGACTTCCTCGCGGGAAAGGAAATACACCTCGGCGGCCATGAAGGCGCCCACCACTGAGCCGGAGAGCTCGGGCTTGTTCAGGCCCGCGGCGATCATGTTCTCGAAGTGGGTTTTGGGCCGGGCCCGCTCCTGGTCCATCGGGGTTTCGATGATCATGTCCGGCAGCTGTTCGGGCTGCCCGGACTGGGAGGTTGCCTCTGGGTTTTCGTTGCTCATGCCCTCAAGCATGTCGCCCTTGGCCCACCCGCGCAAACACCAAATCCGCATTTTGCGGCCGAGAGCCTAAAATGGCTCTCGAGCAACCCACGAAAGATGCAAGGACTGAGCATGCCTGAATTCCGTTATGAAGATCTTCTGCCCATCGGCGAGGACAACACCCCCTACCGCAAGATTTCCTCGGACGGTGTCAATGTCGCCACCGGTCCAGATGGCAAGAAGTTCCTGCAGGTTTCCCCGCGGGCCCTGGAATTGCTGGCCGAAACCGCCCTGCGCGACATCTCCCACTACCTGCGTCCGGCCCACCTGCAGCAGCTGCGCAACATCCTCGACGATGAGGAAGCCAGCCCGAACGACAAGTTCGTGGCCCTGGACCTGCTGAAGAACGCGAACATCGCCGCCGGTGGCATCCTGCCGATGTGCCAGGACACCGGCACCGCGATTGTGATGGGCAAGCGCGGACAGCGGGTGCTCTCCGAGGAGCAGGACGAAATTTCGCTTTCACGCGGCATCTACAACGCCTACACCAAGCTGAACCTGCGCTACTCGCAGCTGGCTCCGTTGACCACCTGGGAAGAAAAGCAGACCGGCAACAACCTGCCGGCGCAGATCGACCTGTACGCCAACACGAAGCCCGGGGCGGATACCGAATACAAGTTCCTGTTCATGGCCAAGGGCGGCGGCAGCGCCAACAAGTCCTTCCTCTACCAGGAGACCAAGGCGATCCTGAACGAGAACTCGATGCTGCGCTTCCTCGATGAGAAGCTGCGCTCCCTGGGCACCGCCGCCTGCCCGCCCTACCACCTGTCCATCGTCATCGGCGGCACCAGCGCGAGATGGCCTTGAAGACCGCGAAGTACGGCTCGGCGAAGTACCTGGACACGCTGCCCACCGAGGGCGCCATGACCGGGCGTGGGTTCCGTGACACCGACCTGGAAGAGAAGGTGCTGGAACTGACCCGCAACTTCGGCATCGGCGCCCAGTTCGGCGGGAAGTACTTCTGCCATGACGTGCGCGTGGTGCGCCTGCCGCGCCACGGCGCCTCGATGCCGGTGGCCATCGCGGTCTCCTGCTCCGCCGACCGGCAGATGCTGGCGAAGATCACCGAAGAAGGCGTCTTCGTTGAACAGCTGGAAACCGACCCGGCCCGCTTCATGCCCGACGAGTCCCACCCGGCCGTGGCCGAACACGGGGAGGCCACCGACGGGGTGACCGGCACCGGCGGCAGCTCCGTGGTGAAGGTGGACCTGAACAAGCCGATGGATGAGATCCTGGCCGGGCTGAGCAAGTTCCCGGTCAAGACCCGGCTCTCGCTGACCGGTCCGCTGGTCGTGGCCCGCGATATCGCCCACGCCAAGATCAAGGAACGGCTGGACGCCGGCGAGCAGATGCCGCAGTACCTCAAGGACCACCCGGTCTACTACGCTGGCCCGGCCAAGACCCCGGACGGCATGGCGTCCGGGTCATTCGGACCGACCACCGCAGGGCGCATGGACTCCTATGTGGAGCAGTTCCAGGCGGCTGGCGGCTCGAAGGTGATGCTGGCCAAGGGCAACCGCTCCAAGCAGGTCACCGACGCGTGCAGCACCCACGGCGGCTTCTACCTGGGTTCCATCGGAGGTCCGGCTGCCCGCCTGGCCCAGGACTGCATTAAGAACGTCGAGGTCCTGGAATACGAGGAGCTGGGCATGGAGGCAGTGTGGAAGATCGAGGTGGAGGATTTCCCGGCATTCATCGTCGTGGATGACAAGGGCAACGACTTCTTCGAAGCCACCTCCAAGCCGACCTTCACCGGCATCCCCGTGCGCGCGAACTAGCCGACGTCGCACCGCCTACCGGCACCAACAACGAAGGCCGCTCCAGTGGGGCGGCCTTCGTGCAGTTCTGGGGGAGAGTCGGCAGGAGCTACTGGCTTAGCCCGAATGCCCAATCCCTGAAGGGCGGCAGGAATCGCAGCACCATCAGGTCCTCGGGCTCCCGCAGGGAGGTCGGCGTGGGGCTCGGTTCACTGGCCTCTTGCGATGCCGCATCATCTTCCTTGTCGCTCGAGGAGGGGGAGGATGGGGCCGACTCCTGTGCGGCCTGGTCGCCCTGCTCGGTGTTCTCCACCAGCAGCTGGAAGTACTCTTCGAACGTGTCCATGTCCAGCTTCTTCATTGCCTGGGCATGCTCGGTGCCGATGTAGCGCAGGTGCCACGGCTCGTAACGGTAGCCGGTTGTTTCTTCCTCGCCTTCCGGGTACCTGACAATCAGCCGTAGTCCACGGCGTGCTCGGCAATCCACTTGCCGGCCGGAGTCTGGCCAAAGCAGGCGTGTAGTTCGCATTTGCTGCCGCTGTAGCCAACATCCGCGGCCAGGCCCAGCTGGTGTTCACTGGTCCCCGGGCGGGCCGAAATCCGTTCGGCATACTCGGTGCCGAACTTCGCCTGGTACTGGTTGAACAGCACCTGCTGGCGTTCATAGGAACGGAAGGCGCTGATGACCTTCAGCGGGTGCCCGGCCTTGCGGGCATCGGCCACCAGATCCTCCACCGCGTCGGCCGCCTCATCGCGCAACTGATCACCGGAACCGGCGACGTTGCGCAGCCCCTTGGGGTGGTAGTCCTCCTCGGGCAGCTTGATGCTGGGGTTGATCAAGGCCAAAAGGCTGCTGCTGTCGGACAGCTCCTCGGCGCTGACCTCGGGCACCTCATCGGCGGGGGCGGCGTTCGCGGCGGAAAGACCGCCTGCCGCCAACAGCAGTGAGACCAGCGCGGCACTGGCTGCCCGGGTAACGGAGCGCATTGTTGGTAAGACACCATCCTTTGGGTTTTGGCACGACAACACTTCAAGGATAGTGCCTGAAGGTGGCCCGCAGCCATGTGGGATTGCGCCGATTCAACCGCCCCATTTGCGCCACATTCGGCCGCGGGTTACCGTCGGGGGCGCCAGCAGGATAAATTTATAGGCGTGTTGTATTCAGATGGTGACATTCGTCGGTCAATAGACAGCGGGCAGATCGCCCTGGAACCGTACTCCGAGGAAATGGTGCAGCCGGCCTCGGTGGACGTGCGGCTGGACCGCTTCTTCCGGTTGTTCGACAACCACAAGTACGCCCACATCGATCCGGCCACTGACCAGCCGGAACTGACCCGGCTGGTGGAAGTCGACCCGGATGAGCCGTTCGTGCTGCACCCGGGGGAATTTGTGTTGGGCGCGACGTACGAGAAGGTCACCCTGGCAACGGCATCGCCGCCCGCCTGGAGGGCAAGAGTTCACTGGGCCGCCTGGGGCTGCTCACCCACTCCACTGCCGGGTTCATCGATCCCGGCTTCTCCGGCCACGTCACCCTGGAACTGTCCAATATGGCCACCCTGCCGATCAAGCTGTGGCCCGGGTCGAAGATCGGCCAGCTGTGCTTCTTCCAGCTCACCTCGCCGGCCGAACACCCCTACGGTTCTGGCCCCTACGGCAACCGCTATCAGGGGCAGCGCGGGCCAACGGCCTCACGCAGCCACCTGAATTTCCACCGCAGCCTCCTGGAAAACTAATTCTGCCCGCGCCGGGGCCCTGTGCCCGGAGGCGGGCTAGTTTTCCAATCGGGTGCGCGGGGTCTTGATCGGCAGCAGCAACAGCAATCCGATCAGCAGCACCAGCAGGATGCCCAGGATCCCGTAGCGCTGCGCCGCCCCGGGCTCAACCAGGGGAGTGGCCAGCGCGATTGAGGTGGTGAACAGGGCCGGGGCCAGGAAACTGACCACCCGACCGGTGGTGGCGTAGAGCCCGAACATTTCCCCCTCGCGGCCCGCCGGGGCCATGCGCGCCAGCAGTGAGCGGGACGCGGACTGCGCGGGACCAACAAACAGGCACAACAGCAGCCCGAACAACCAGAAGCCGCTGGCCTCGGGGGAGAAGAACACGCCCAGCCCGGCCACCAGCAGTCCGACCAGCGAACCTAGGATGACCCGTTTGGGGCCAATCACGTCATCCAGCCACCCGCCGGCCAGCGCGCCGAGGGCCGCCACCACGTTCCCGGCAATAGCGAAGATGATCACCTCGTTCAGGGCGAACCCGAAGGTCCCGGCGGCAATCACCCCGCCAAAGGTGAAGATGGCGGCCAGCCCGTCACGGAAGATCGCCGAGGAGCCCAGGAAGAAGACCGCGTTGCGGTCCTCCCGCCACAGCTGGGCGATTCGCCCGAAGAGCACCTTGTAGGAGCTGGCCAGGGGGATGCGCGCGGACTGGCTGGCGGGGGACTCGGGAATGCGGAAGAAGACCGGCAGCGCGAACACCAGGAACCACAGGGCACTGAAGATCGCCACCCAGCGCAGGTTCCACGAATCCTCGGTGTTCGCACCAGGCCATTCGAACAACGGGTCCACGAAGCCGAACAGGACCAGGGCCAAGGCCAGGATCCCGCCCACATAGCCCATGCCCCAGCCGAAACCGGAGACCTTGCCGATCGTGGCCGGGGTGGAGATCTGGGTGAGCACCGCGTTGTAGTTCACCGAGGCGAACTCGGAGAACACCGAGGCCGCGGCGATCAGCGAGGCTCCCAACCACAGGTACTTCGGGTCCGGGGCAACAAACACGCAGGCGGCGGTCAGCGCCACCACGACCAGCGAGTTCACCGTCAGCCACAACTTGCGCCGCCCGGCCGCGTCCGAACGCATCCCGGTTACCGGCACCAGCAGGACGATGGCCACCCCGGCCACGGTCAGCGCCTGGCCCAGCACCACCGAGGCGTGATCGGTGGATCCGAACAGCTCACTGGTGAGGTAGACGGTGAAGACAAAGGTGGTCATCACGGCGTTGATGGCGGCCTGGCCCCAGTCCCAGCTGGCCCAGGCCAGAGTCGCAGTATTAAGCCACGAGTTTTTTGGTCGCGCAAGATCCCGCGCCACGTTGCTTTCCATGCTCGCATCGTATCCGGTTAATGGTGATCAGAACATGAATTCGAGGCAACGGGGAAAATCTGGGTCCAGGCGTTCACTCCCGAATTTTCTGTGGTCAGGAGCGAGCAAGGTGATCTACCGGACGGTAGAAAGCGCCTTTGCACTGATAAAATGAACAGACCGGCCGTGTAAATCGTCGGACTCTGCCCCATACAAGTCGACAGAGGAGACGTGTGTTAGTTATTCTCATTGCGCTTTTCGCAACTGCTGCGCTCTGCCCTTTGATTTTTCGGATTTTCCGACGCAATGGGTTCTATATTGTCGCCGTAGTTCCCGCAATGGGATTCATCTGGCTGCTCACCCGATTCCCGCAGGTGCTGGCCTCCGATCCCAGCCTGGCCAACGGGCTGCCGAACGCCCCGCCATCAATCCAGATCCCCTGGATCCCCGGGTTCCTGGTAAACCTGGACTTCCGCCTGGACACGCTGGCCGCGGTGCTGTTACTGCTGATCCTCGGGGTCGGCGCCTGGTGCTGGTCTACTGTGCCCGCTACTTCAAGAACGACGACATGGGCGTGGGCCCGTTCGCAGCCAAGCTGGTCGCCTTCGCCGGGGCCATGACCGGTCTGGTCACCGCCGATGACGTGATCATCATGTTCATCTTCTGGGAAATCACCTCGGTGCTTTCCTACCTGCTGATCGGCTTTAGCCAGGCGCTGATCACCGCACGCCGCTCGGCCATGAATGCCTGATTGTCACCACCTTCGGTGGGCTGGCCATGCTCGGCGGTCTGCTGATCCTGGGGACCTCCACCGGCAGCTACCGGCTTTCAGACATTGTGGCGGCGGCCCCGCAGCTGAGCGCCATGGGCGGACACATCGACGTGGCCGTCGCCCTGGTGCTGCTTGGCGCGCTGTCCAAGTCGGCGCTGGTG
>NZ_BAXF01000035.1:0-13025 GCF_001310435.1 Arthrobacter sp. JCM 19049
CCCACGCCCTCGCCCGCGGCGCAGGACGAGGACCGGGTGGTGAAGATCAGTGCGGTGCGCCGCGCGACGGCCAAGGCGATGGTCGACTCCGCCTTCAGCGCCCCGCACGTCACCGAGTTCTTGACCGTGGATGTCACAGCGAGCCTTGAACTGATCGAGCAGCTCAAGCAGCACCCGAGCCTGCGGGGGAAGCACGTGAACTTCACGACCCTGCTGGCGCTGGTCAGCACCCGGCTGCTGGCCACCCACCGCTCCATCAACGCCAGTTGGGATGGGGAGAACGGCAGATCATCGAACGCGGCTCGGTGAACCTGGGGATGGCGGTGTCCACCGACCGGGGACTGCTGGTTCCGGTGGTGCCAGCCGCGCAGCGGTCTGTCACTGGGCGAGCTGGCCGAGGCGCTGTCGGGCATCATCGAACAGGGCCGGGCCGGGACGCTATCCCCGGCGCAGCTCAGCGGCGGTACGTTCTCACTCACGAACGTGGGAGTCTTCGGCGTGGATGCCGGAACACCCATCTTGCCGCCGGGTCAAGCGGCAATCCTCGCCGCGGGGCAGATCAAGCGCCGTCCGTGGGAGTACCGGGACGAGCTGGCGCTGCGCCACACGACCACGCTAGCGCTGTCCTTCGACCACCGGCTGATCGACGGCAAGGAGGGCAGCCAGTTCCTCGCGGACCTCGGAGGGGTGCTGGAAAATCCGGGGCTGATCAACCTTTTCAGATAATCGTGGGACCGTGAGGCTGCCACCATTTTCCCATGTGTGCATATCAGGCGGATAACAATCCGCAAAATATGTGAATGTTCATTAGTTGTTTCGGAATGTTTGCTGTAACGTCTTTCACTAGTGCTGCGGCTCACTAGTGCCGTGGCACACAGACTGTTCGTTGTAGCGAACTGCAACTCAAAGTTGAGGAGAAATAGGATGCGATACTCGCAGGCATCCAAGGCGCTGGCGCTGTCCGCGGCTTGGCGCTAACCCTAACCGCTTGCGGTGGTGGCTCGTCCGACGAAGGTGGCAACGGATCCGCTGAGGGCGGCGGCGACACCTCGAAGGTCATTAGCGCTAATACCACCGAACCGCAGAACGGCCTGCTGCCGGCCAACACCAACGAAGTTGGTGGCGGCCGCATCATGGACATGATCTTCACCGGCCTGGTCAGCTACGACGCTGACGGCAAGGTCGTCAACGAGATCGCCGAGTCGATCGAGACCGAGGACTCGCAGAACTACACCATCAAGATCAAGGAAGGCCAGACCTTCTCCGATGGTTCCCCGGTGACCGCGGCATCCTTCGTCGACGCCTGGAACTTTGGCGCCGCAGCGAAGAACGCGCAGCTGAACTCCTACTTCTTCGAGTCCATCAAGGGCTACGACGAGGTCATCAAGAAGGACGCGAAGACCGACGAGATGGAAGGGCTGAAGGTTGTGGACGACCACACCTTCACCGTGGAACTGAGCCAGCCGGAGTCCGACTTCCCGCTGCGCCTGGGCTACACCGCCTTCTACCCGCTGCCGGAGGCCGCGTATGACGACCCGAAGGCCTTCGGTGAGAAGCCGGTTGGCAACGGCCCGTACAAGCTGACCGAGTGGAACCACGACGTCAACCTGAAGCTGGAGCCGAACGAGAGCTACGACGGTCCGCGCAAGGCGCAGAACGCCGGCATCGACTTCAAGGTCTACCAGTCCACCGAGTCGGCCTACCAGGACCTGCTGTCGAACAACCTCGACGTGCTGGACCAGGTGCCGCCAAGCGCATTGGCGCAGTTCCAGGATGACCTCGGGGACCGTTCGGTCAACTCGCCGTACGCCGGCAACGCGACCATCACCATCCCGAACTACATCGACCACTTTGGCCAGGACGAGGAAGGCAACCTGCGTCGCCAGGCGATTTCCCGCGCGATCGACCGCCAGCAGATCATCGACAAGATCTACTTCGGCAACAAGGTCATCGCCAAGGAATTCACCGCCCCGGTCCTGGAAGGCTACTCGGACTCGATTCCGGGCAGCGAGGTGCTGGAGTTCAACGTGGACGAAGCCAAGAAGCTGTGGGAGGAAGCGAACAAGATCAATGAATGGTCTGGCGCTTCGCTGTCCATCGGTTACAACGTCGACGGTGCCGGCAACAAGGAATACGTTGAGGCCGTGGTGAACCAGATCAAGAACAACCTGGGCATCGACGCCACTCCGGAGCCGTTCACCTCCTTCAAGGCCCTGCGTGACAAGGTCACCGCCAAGGACATGAAGGGCGGCTTCCGCACCGGCTGGCAGGCCGACTACCCGTCGCTGTACAACTTCCTCGGAGCCCTGTACGGCACCGGCGCCGGCTCGAACGACGGCGACTACTCCTCGAAGGAATTCGACCAGAAGCTCTCGGAGGGCTTGGCTGCCAAGACCCCCGAGGACGGCGCGAAGATCTTCAACGAAGCCCAGGAGATCCTGTTCAAGGACCTGCCGGCCATCCCGCTGTGGTACCAGGCAGTCCAGGGCGGCTGGAGCGACAACGTCTCCAACGTCGAATTCGGGTGGAACGGCGTGCCGCTCTACTACGAGATCACCGGCAAGTAATTTGCGAGTGGCCTGAGCCGTGGAAGCGGTTCGGGTGCTTGTGCACGGCGAAGGGAGACCCTCCTGCGTGTGGGTCTCCCTTTGACGTGTCACTTCACCAAGCTTGCGCGTCCGGCAATATCCGACGGAAATGAGGAAAGACAATGGCCCAGTGCCCTACCGCATCATGGAGTGAGACCCAGCATGATTACATTTACGCTACGAAGGTTCCTGCAGCTGATACCGGTGTTCCTCGGTGCCACCCTGCTGGTCTACTTCCTGGTCTTCGCGACCCTGGTGACCCCATCCAGGCGCTGTCCGGCGGTAAGCCGATGTCCCCGGCGGTAGAGTCCGCCCTGCGCGCCCAGTACAACCTGGACAAGCCGTTCTGGGTGCAGTATGCCCTGTACCTCAAGAGCCTGGTGACCTTCGACTTGGGCACCACCTTCTCCGGCCAGGAAGTGCGCGACGTGCTGGCCCGGGCCTTCCCGGTCACCGCGCGCCTGGCCGTGATGGCCCTGGCCATCGAATCGGTCTTTGGCATCATCTTCGGCGTCATCGCCGGGATGCGCAAGGGCAAGATCTTCGACTCCACCGTGCTGATCGCCTCGCTGATCGTGATCGCCGTGCCGACCTTCGTGCTGGGCTTCGTGCTGCAGTACGTGGTGGGCGTGCAACTGCAGTGGGCCAAGCCAACCGTTTCCGGGGGCGCGCGCTGGGATGAGCTGATCCTGCCGGCCGTGGTGCTGGGCCTGGTGTCCTTCGCCTACGTGCTGCGCCTGACCCGTACCTCGATCATTGAGAACAAGCAGGCCGACTACGTGCGCACCGCCACCGCCAAGGGGCTGAGCCGCAACCGCGTGATCACCGTGCACATCCTGCGCAACTCGCTGATCCCAGTGGTCACCTACCTGGCGCCGACCTCGGTGCCTGATGGGCGGCGCGATCGTCACCGAGGGCATCTTCAACGTGCCCGGGGTGGGCCACCTGCTCTACCAGGCGATCCAGAAGGGCGAAACGCCCACCGTGGTGGCCGTGGTCGGGGTGCTGGTGATCGTGTTCGTGCTCGCCAACCTGATCGTTGACCTGCTCTACGCCCTGCTTGACCCGAGGATCCGTTATGCCTGAGAACATCACACCAACTAATGCCTCCGGCGGCATGGAACCCAACCGCCGGGCCGGGAAGGTCTCCAAGTACCACATCCCGCACTACGTCGCCCCGCTGGACGAAACGCCGCTGAAGGCCGTGGACGCGGTGGAGGAAACCAGCAAGCCGCTGTCCATGTGGGCCGAGGCCTGGCGTTCGCTGCGCAAGCAGCCGCTGTTCATCATCTCGGTCATCATGATTTTGGCGGTGCTGTTCGTCGCCGCGCTGCCCGGGGTGCTCACCGGCAACGACCCGCTGCAGTGCGATCTGATGAACTCCAACTCCCCGGCCACCGAAGGTCACCCCATGGGCTTCAACTTCCAGGGCTGCGACATCTACTCCCGCGTCATCTACGGCACCCGGGCCTCCCTGCTGGTGGGCGTGATGACCACGATCTTCGTGGTGATCATCGGTGGTTCCATTGGCGCGCTGGCCGGCTACTACGGTGGCTGGCTGGATGCGGTCTTGGCCCGCATCGGTGACATCTTCTTCGCCCTGCCGCTGATCCTGGGCGCCATCATCGTGATGCAGCTGCCGGCGTTCCGCGAGAACAAGAGCGTGTGGACGGTGATCGTGACCTTGACGATCTTCGGCTGGCCGCAGGTGGCCCGCATCGCCCGCGGTGCGGTTATCGAATCGCGCGCGGCCGACTACGTGAAGGCCTCCCGGGCCCTGGGCCTGTCCAAGTTCAGCGCCCTGGTCAAGCACGTGATCCCGAACTCGCTGGCCCCGATCATCGTGATCGCGACCGTGAACCTAGGAATCTACATCGTGGCCGAGGCGACGCTGTCCTTCCTGGGCATTGGCCTGCCGCCGGACGTGATGAGCTGGGGTAACGATATCGCCGCAGCCCAGACCCAGCTGCGCAACAACCCGTGGGTGCTGTTCTGGCCCGCACTGTTCCTCTCCGCCACCGTGCTCAGCTTCATCATGCTCGGCGATGCCGTGCGTGATGCGCTGGATCCCAAGTCCCGGAAGGGGCCTAGTCATGGCTGAGACCCAAACTCCGCAGCCGCTGCTGGAAATCAAGGACCTGGCCATCACCTTCTCCACCCCGGACGGGCCGGTGCACGCGGTACGCGATGCCAACCTGACCGTCATGCCGGGGGAGACCGTGGCAATCGTGGGCGAGTCCGGTTCGGGCAAGTCCACCACCGCGCTGTCGGCCATCGGCCTGCTGCCGGGCAACGGCAAGGTCTCCTCGGGGCAGATCCTCTTCGATGGGGAGGACATTGCCCAGGCCAGCGAGAAGCGCTTCGTGCAGCTGCGCGGCAACCAGATCGGCATGGTCCCGCAGGACCCGATGAGCAACCTGAACCCGGTGTGGAAGATCGGCTTCCAGGTGCGCGAGACGCTCAAGGCCAACGGCCTGGCCGGGAAGAACCCGAAGGAACGGGTCTCCCAAGTGCTGGCCGACGCCGGGCTGCCGGACCCGGAAACCCGTGCCGGGCAGTACCCGCACGAGTTCTCCGGCGGCATGCGCCAGCGTGCCTGATCGCCATTGGCCTGGCCTGCCGTCCGCGGCTGCTGATCGCCGATGAACCGACCAGCGCGCTGGACGTGACCGTGCAGCAGCAGATCCTGGATCACCTGGACACCATGACCAGCGAACTGGGCACCGCGGTGCTGCTGATCACCCACGACCTGGGCCTGGCCGCCGAACGCGCCGAGAAGGTCGTGGTGATGTACAAGGGGCGGGTGGTTGAATCCGGCCCGGCCCTGGAGCTGCTGCGCAATCCGCAGCACCCGTACACCAAGCGCCTGATCGCCAAGGCCCCATCCCTGGCCAGCCAGCGGGTGGACCCCTCCGAGGGGGCGGGAGCCAAGGCGAAGGATGAGCTGCTGAAGATCACGGACCTGACCAAGGTCTTCGATATCCGCCGCGGTTTTGGGCGCAAGGACAAGTTCACCGCGGTGGACAAGGTCTCCTTCTCGATCCCACGCGGCACCACCACCGCAGTGGTGGGCGAATCCGGGTCGGGCAAGTCCACCATCGCCCAGATGGTGCTGAACCTGCTGGAGCCGACCAGCGGGGAGATCGAATTCGACGGTGAGAAGATGGGCAAGCTCAGCGAGAAGGAACTGTTCAAGTTCCGTCGCCGGGTCCAGCCCATCTTCCAGGACCCCTACGGGTCCCTGGACCCGATGTTCTCGATCTACCGCACCATCGAGGAACCGTTGCGCATCCACGGGATCGGCAACTCGGCCAGCCGGCAGAAGCGGGTGAAGGAACTGCTGGACCAGGTCTCGATGCCGGCCTCGACCATGCACCGCTTCCCGAATGAGCTCTCCGGCGGCCAGCGCCAGCGCATCGCCATCGCCCGTGCCCTGGCCCTGCAGCCGGAGATGATCGTGTGCGACGAGGCCGTCTCGGCCCTGGACGTGCTGGTCCAGGCCCAGGTGCTGGAGCTGCTCGATGAGCTGCAGCGCGAGCTGGGGCTGACCTACCTGTTCATTACCCACGACCTGGCGGTGGTGCGCCAGATCGCCGACCACGTCTGCGTCATGGAGCGCGGCAGATCGTTGAACAGGCACGGCCGATGACATCTTCAACGATGCCAAGACCGAGTACACCCGCAACCTGCTCGGCGCGATCCCGGGGGCGACCCTGATCTAGCCGCAGCCAGGGCCGCGGGCCCGCGGTGCGCGGGCTCCGTCACGAACAGGCGCCACCGATCCCATCTGGGATCGGCGGCGCCTGTTTTCGTCGTTCAAGACGCAAATTCAGGAAATGCTTCGGATTCTTACCTCCTGAAGCAGATGTTGCAAAAATGTTATAAAGCAATTCCTTGAGGTTGGGCGCATCCTAACGCGTTCCCATTGAATTTTCCCAATGTGAAAGAGTTCCTTGAGTTCTCGCGGATATGAGAGCCGCATCACGATACGGGTGGGTAACTATGGCGCATAACCCCTCGTTACGAGAGCTGGCTCACGCGGAATCTGAAGCGCTCTTTTTATATCCAAGGACCCAAAAACCCGCTAGTCTATTGCTCAACGGAATCCATCGTGTGATGTATTCCACATGGAACCGAGGGTTCTTCACCGTTTGCTCGATCATCTCAAGGAGGCGAAATGCGCTTTCAACGCGTTTCGAAGGCCGTAGCGCTGGGCGCTGCTTTGGCCTTTACCATGTCGGCCTGTGCACCGGTGGATCCGATGCACCGCAGGAAAGCGGGTCGGCGACCCAGAACGGCGGAGGCGGCGGCGACGCCAGCACCACCGGCCTGGCCGACCTGGGTGACATCACCACCAAGGACGACACCATCACCGTCAGCGTGGGTGCACCGGAGTTCATTAGCTACAACGGCTTCACTCCGCAGACCTACTCGACCTACAACTCGGCCATCACCGACCGCCTGGTCTCGGGCTTCTCCTACTTCGGCACCGATGGAAAGATCTACGCCAACGAGGACCTGGATCCTACGAGAAGGTCAGCGACGACCCGCTGACCATCGAGTACACCATCTCCGATGACGCCAAGTGGTCCGATGGCACCCCGATCACCACCGCGGACGCGGTGCTGGCCTGGGCCATCCAGAACCCGAACCTGAAGGACGGGGACAAGGCCCTGTTCGACTCGGTTTCCCAGGACCTGGGTGACACCGTCCCCAAGGGCCCTGAAGGCGAACCGGACAGCAAGAAGTTCACCGTGACCTTCAAGGCCCCGGATCCGGACTGGGAAATCCAGACCTGGATGGTCAGCCCGGCCCACGTGGTCGCCAAGCAGGGCGGCATGTCCACCGAGGAAATGGTGGAGGCCGTGCGCAACGGCGACGGCAAGGCGCTGAAGAAGGCCGCCGAGTTCTGGAACACCGGATGGAACACCGACCCGGGCAAGCTGCCCGACGAGGCACTGATCCCGTCCTCCGGCCCCTACAAGCTGGACAGCTGGCAGGCCGGTGAGTCGGTGACCTGGTGGCCAACGAGAACTACTACGGCACTCCGGCAGCGACCAAGAACATCACCTTCCGCTTCTCCGCCGACAACACCATGGTGCAGTCGCTGGAGAACCAGGACCTGAACGTCATTGCTCCGCAGCCCACCGTGGACACCCTGACCCAGCTGGAAGCCTTGGGGGATTCGGTAACCGTGTTGACGGGTGACACCTTGACCTGGGAGCACCTGGACTTCAACTTCCGTGATGGCAACGCGATGACCGATCCGGAACTGCGCAAGGCCTTCGCCATGTGTGTTCCGCGCCAGGAAATCGTGGACAACCTGATCAAGCCGCTGAACCCGGACGCCAAGGTGATGAACCTGCGCGAGGTCTTCCCCTTCCAGGAGAACTACCAGGAAGTGGTCGACGCAGCCTATGACGGCCGCTACGACGAGGTGGACGTTGACGGGGCCAAGAAGATCCTGGAGGACAACGACGCGGTGGGCACCAAGGTGCGCATCGGCTACTCCTCGCCGAACGAACGCCGCACCAACGAGGTGGCAGCGATCAAGTCCTCCTGTGACAAGGCGGGCTTCAAGGTCGAGGACGCCGGTGATCCGCAGTTCTTCGCCCCGGGCGGTACCCAGGAGCGTGGTGACTACGAGGTAGCACTGTTCGCCTGGGCCGGCTCCGGCCAGATCTCCTCGGGCCAGAACATCTACTCCACCGGCAAGCCGCAGAACTACGGCAAGTTCTCCAACAAGGAAGTTGACCAGGCTTGGGAGACCCTGGCCGGATCGCTGGACCCGGCCGTGCACCTGGAGCAGACCAAGAAGATCGAAAAGCTGCTGTGGGATGAGCTGTACGGTATCCCGCTGTTCGCCCACCCGGGTCTGAACGCCGCCAGCTCCGACATCGACAACGTCCGCTTCACCGCCACCCAGAGCGGCATTGTTTGGAACGCCGAACAGTGGGTGCGAGCAGAGTAGCAGTCCCCGGACCGCTAGCTGACTCCAACCGCTGAACGCCTGTGGGGCCCGACCCATCGGTCGGGCCCCACAGCATGCCCGCGGCCAGCCCACCGGCTGCCCACAGCGTTCACGGTGCCGTAGAGAGTAGGTAAACACACCGTGCTGAAATACATCCTCAAGCGACTGGCCTCCGCCCTGGGCGTGCTGCTGGGCGCCTCACTGCTGCTGTACATCCTGGTCATCAATTCCGGTGACCCCCTGGGCGATCTTCGGGAGTCCAACGCCGACAACCGCGAATTCCTCATGCAGCAGCGCATCGAGTACATGGAGCTGGACCAACCCTGGTACGGCCGGTACCTGGGCTGGCTTGCCGGTGCCTCCCGCTGCCTGATCGGGCAATGTGACCTGGGCCGGAACATCAACGGCATCGAGGTCTCCGGACTGCTGTCCAACGCCGCCTCCTCGACCCTGCGACTGGTGGTGCTGGCCACCATCATCGCGGCCATCGTCGGCATCGCCATCGGTGTGCTGACCGCGGTCCGCCAGTACTCGGGCCTGGACTACCTGGTCACCTTCCTGACCTTCCTCTTCTTCTCCCTGCCGGTCTTCTGGGCCGCGGTGCTGCTGAAGAACTACATGGCCATCGAATTCAACAACTGGATCGCCGCGCCCCACATCACGCTGGGCACCTCCATACTGATCGGCATCATCGCCGGTGTGATCCTGCAAATGCTGCTGGGCGGCTCGCTCAAGCGCCGGGGACTGACCCTGGTTATCACCGCCGTGTTCGTGCCGCTGATGCTGCAGTACTCCCTGTGGCTGAACTTCTACCGCTACCCGCAGATGGGGCCGGCGGTCATCGTGGTGCTCACCGGGCTGGTGGCGCTCAGCGCCACCGCCATGAGCGTGGGCCTGAAGGAACGCCGCGTCCTGTACCCGGCACTGATCACCACCGCCTGGTGCTGGTGATCTACTACGCCAGCTTCAACCTGCTGCTGGAACCCAACGTCTGGGTCCTGCTGCTGGGCCTGATCCTGGCCCTGGCCCTGCCGGCCGTCATTGGCCGGATGATGGGCGGGCGGCTGCGCAAGGCGGCGATGAGCGTCAGCATGCTGGTGGGCTTCACCGGTGCCGCACTGACCGTGATCGACACCTGTTCCGCGCCTGGCCGGGATTCATGAAGATCAAGTCCCGCCCCATTTCCACGATCGGCTCCTCGACTCCGAACCTGGAGGGCGGGTTCTGGGACCACTTCCTGGACAACGGTACCCAGCTGCTGCTGCCCACCATCCTGCTGGCGATCATTTCCCTGGCCAGCTACTCGCGCTACACCCGCTCCTCGATGCTTGAGGTGCAGCAGCAGGATTACATCCGCACCGCGCGCTCCAAGGGCCTGGCCGAACGCACCGTGATCTTCCGTCACGCCTTCCGCAACGCGCTGATCCCGATCGCCACCATCGCGGCCTTCGACTTCGCCGGACTGATCGGCGGCGCGGTGATCACCGAAACCGTGTTCGGCTGGAAGGGCATGGGCGAAATGTTCACCACCGGGCTGCGTGCCGTGGACCCGAACCCGGTGATGGCCTTCTTCCTGGTCACCGGCACCGCCGCGATCCTGTTCAACCTGCTGGCCGACATCGTCTACGCGCTGCTTGACCCGCGCATTCGCGTATAGGACGGATCAGATGGCAAAGCATAGAAATTCAGGGTGGGACACCGAAGGACACACCATGAGCAACACCAATGACACCGAGCGTCAGGGCTCCCTGCCGCGCGAACCGATGCCGGATGACGTGACCACCGGCGAGCAGCTGCATGGCAGCGAGCCCATTGAGGATCCGCTGGAGCAAAACCTCACCTCGATCGCCGAGGTGGAGGACGCCAAGCTCTCCCGCAACGACGAGCAGTCCAAGAGCCAGGGACGCATTGTCCTGGAACGCTTCATGCGCCACCGTCCGGCCATGATCTCCTCCGCGGTGCTGATCCTCATTACCGTCGTGGCGTTCACCTCCATCGGCTACGGACCGATTCCCGGCTGGTGGGGCCAGTCCTACCTGAATGCCGGAGAAGTCGTCAACGGCGGCAAGCCGACGATGAGCCTGCTGCCCACCTGGCTGGGTGGCTCCGGCATCCAGATCGGGGAGCACCCGTTCGGGCAGGATTCAATTGGCAAGGACTACTTCGCGCTGGTGATGAACGGGACCCAGAAGTCCATCATCATCGGCGTGGTGGTGGGCCTGGTCTCCACCTTCATCGGCTCGATCGTCGGCGCGATCGCCGGCTACTTCCGCGGGTGGGTCGATGAGGTGCTGATGCGCTTGACCGATCTGTTCATCGTGATCCCGCTGCTGGTGCTGGCCGCCGTGCTCGGCCAAATGGCCGGCGCCTCCTCCGGTTCGATCATCACCCTGGCCCTGGTGCTGGGCCTGGTGACCTGGACGGGCCTGGCCCGCCTGGTGCGCGGCGAGGTGCTCTCCTGCGGGAACGCGAGTACGTCGCCGCCGCCCAGGCCATGGGCTCCAAGACCGGCCGGGTGGTCTTCAAGCACCTGCTGCCCAACACCATCGGGGTGATCGTGGTCAACGCGACCTTCGCGATTGCCGGGGCGATCCTGCTTGAGTCCTCGTTGTCCTTCCTGGGCTTCGGGGTCAAGGCGCCCGAGTCCTCGCTGGGCCTGTTGATCAGCCAATACCAGAACGCGTTCACCTCCCGCCCGTGGCTGTTCTGGTGGCCGGGCATGATCATCGTGGCCATCGCATTGAGCGTGAACTTCCTCGGTGACGGGCTGCGCGACGCGTTCGACCCGCGCCAGACCTTTAGGGCACGCCGCCGCCGACTGTCGCTGACGATCCGGAAGGAGCAGGCATGAGCACCGAGACGAGCGAAAACTACGCACTGAGCTTCAAGGACCTGAAGGTCACCTTCGAAACCGAGAGCCGTGACGTGCATGCGGTGAAGGGCTGAGCCTTGAGGTGCGTCCCGGGGAAGTGGTGGCGCTGGTCGGCGAGTCCGGTTCGGGCAAGTCGGTCACCTCCACCGCCGCCATGGGCTGCTGCCGGGCAACGCGAACGTGAGCGGAGCGGCCCGGGTGGCAACGTCAACGTGGTGGGCCTGGACCAGGGGCGGATCCGCAAGATGCGCGCCACCGACATCGCCATGGTCTTCCAGGAGCCGATGACGGCCCTGAACCCGGTGCTCACCGTTGAGCGCCAGTTGACCGAGGCGCTGGAACTGCACGGAATCGCCTACGGCAAAGAGGCGACCGCCCGGGCGGTGGAACTGCTGAGCATGGTGGGGATCCCGGACCCCGAACGCCGTATCCGCCAGTACCCGCACCAGTTCTCCGGCGGCCAGCGCCAGCGCATCGTCATCGCCATGGCGATTTCCTGCGACCCGAAGGTGATCATCGCCGACGAGCCGACCACGGCGCTGGATGTGACCGTGCAGGCCGAAATCCTGGACTTGCTGCGCGAACTGAAGGACCGGCTGAACACCGGCATCCTGCTGATCACCCACAACATGGGCGTGGTCGCGGACATGGCCGACCGGGTCGCGGTGATGTTCCAGGGAAACCTGGTGGAAACCGGGACCGTGCACCAGGTGCTGCTCAGCCCCCGCCACGAATACACGCAACGGCTGCTGGCCGCCGTGCCCAAGCTGCGCGAATTCTCGCTGAACGGTACCGGCGCGCACGCGGCGGAAACCCACGCCAGCCAGGGCGCCCAACCCGGGCGGGAACTGGTGCTGGAGGCCAAGGACCTGGTCCTGGAGTACGACATGCGCGGCACCAAGTACCGGGCGGTGGAGGGGGTTTCCTTCGACATCGCCAAGGGTGAGGTGCTGGGCATCGTGGGGGAGTCCGGTTCGGGCAAATCCACGGTGGCCAAGGCGGTGCTCGGCCTGCTGCCGGTCGCCGAGGGCAGCCTGCTGGTGCAGGGCAACAACCTGCCCAAGCTCTCCCCGCGCCAGGCCCGGGAGGTGCGCAAGTCCATTGGGGTGATCTTCCAGGACCCGGCCGCCTCCCTGAACCCGCGCTTCCCGATCGGTGAGTGCATCACCGAGCCGATGGTGGTGCACAAGGTGGGGAACAAGGCCTCGCGGATCAAGCGCGCCCAGGAGCTGCTGGACGCGGTGAAGCTGCCGCGCAACGTGATCAACCGCTACCCGCACGAGCTCTCCGGAGGGCAGCGCCAGCGCATCTGCATCGCCCGGGCGCTGACGCTCAGCCCGCAGCTGCTGATCGCGGACGAGCCGACCAGTGCGCTGGACGTCTCGGTACAGGCCGTGGTGCTGGAGATGCTGCAGGATCTGCAGCGCGACTTCAACTTCGCCTGCCTGTTCGTCAGCCACGACCTGGCGGTGGTGGACATGCTGGCCGATTCGGTGGTGGTCATGCAAAACGGCAAGGCGGTGGAGCAGGGCCGGGTCACCGATGTGCTGCACGCCCCGCAGCATGACTACACCCGCCGCCTGTTGGCCGCGGC
>NZ_BAXF01000036.1:0-12840 GCF_001310435.1 Arthrobacter sp. JCM 19049
CCGCACAACACCATCGTGCACCGCGCCGCCACCGGTACCGCTTCGCGGCCCTCGTGGATTTCGGGGATCTGTGCGCCGGGGATCCGGCCTCGGACTTGGGCATGCTGTGGCTGCATTTCGGGTCTACCGCACGAACCCGGGCCCTGGAACGCTACGGGGTGAGCGACGGGGAGGACCTGTGGCACCGTGCGCGGGGCTGGGCGTTGCGCTACGGCCTGCTCCTCTGCCAGCTCGACCCGGGGGACCCCTTGGGGCGCATCGGGCGGGAAAGCCTGGACCTGCTGCTCTCCGCCGGCCGATAGCTGGATTCGCCGCTTGCGCCAACCGAGAATCACGAACGTGACTTGTAATGATCTGCCAGCACCGCGGGGCACCGGTCCTACGGTGCCGCGGCGGGCCGGTGGTCAATTGTTACCGGCGGCAAAGTGGGGAGCGCAAATGGTGGCACAATGATGAAAGTTCGCTTTCACATCGCGTGTAGAAAAACACGTTCCCTCGAAAGGCCCCGGTGACATGAGTCGAAAAACGGATCCGGTGCGCGCGCAGAATTTTTCCGCAGTCCTGCAGCAGGTTTTCGCCGCGCCCGGCAGCTCCCGCAAGGAGGTCGCCGACGCCATTGGGGTCAGCGCCGCCTCGGTCACGAGTATTGCCGCCCGGCTGATCGATGCCGGGCTGATTTTTGAGGGGGAGCCGGTGGCCCGCGGCCAGGGCCGCCCGCGGGTCCCGCTGCATGTCGATACGCGCTCCCACCTTGTCATGGGCATCCACCTGGGTCCACGGGTGACCGGTGTGGTGCTCACCGGGCTGGACGGGGTCAGCCAGGCCTCGGTGCTGATCCCGCACTCCGGCATGGACGTGGATCAGGCCTTCGAGGTGATTGTCACCGGTGCACGGGATCTGATGCAGCAGCACGCCGGGGGACGACGGGTGCTGGGCACCGGGGTCGCCACCGGCGGCATCGTCGATCGCCAGCAGGGAGGATCGTGGACAACCCCGGTGCTGCGTGGGTCGATGTGCCGGCGGTGCAGCTGCTGGCCGAGCAGCTTCCGCTCCCGGTCATCCTGGATCACAACGCCAGGGCGGCAGCGCAGTCCGAACTGCTCTACGGGCACGGCCGAGGAATCGGACTTCGTCATGCTGGTGAACACCTCGGACCTCGGCGCGGTGCTGGTCAGCGACGGCAGGATCCGCGCCGGGCGGACCCAGCACGCCGGGAATATCGCCCACCTTTCGGTCTCCGACGGGCGGCACCCCTGCCCCTGTGGCCGCAACGGCTGCCTGCAGGTGATGGCAACGGACGAGGCCACCGTGCGGCTGGCCCACGAGGCGGGCCGGGACGACGTGGTGCACTATGGTGACATCGACCGGCTGTACGACGCGGGGGATGAGCAGATCCGGGCGCTGGTGGCCGACCGGGACCGCTATGTCGCCCGTGCCGCTGCCACCCTGGTTGATTTGCTGGACCCGGGCCTGCTGGTGATCGCCGGCACTCCGGCCGAACGCCCCGAGACCCTGGCCCAGGTCAAGCGGGATGTGGCACGCTTTTCGCTGCGGGGTGCCGAGGCGGCGCACAGGGTGGTTTATTCCACTGACCACGCGCTTTCGCTCACGCTCTTCGCCGCGAGCATTATGGTCAACGAGGTTTTGGCCCACCCGCTGCGCTTCATTGAAGCCATGGATCTGAGGACTTTCGCGGCCCTCGGCTAGTCATCTTGTTGACAACGTCACACTCCTATGTTTACTTTATTTCATAAAATAAAGTATGTGACGGCAGGCACAGGCCGCATTGAGGCGGCCCACGTGTCACTCGCACCAAGGAGAGACCATGAGGAAACATTCCAAGGCATTGGCGGCCGCCGCAGGCGCAGTCACGCTGATGATGGCGGCCACGGCCTGCTCATCCAACGGCCAGCCCAGCGCCGGACAGGACGGCGGGGAGCGCGTGCTCTCGTTCATGTCCACCGAGCCCAAGAGCATCGTCCCGCAGAAGGAGCCGGGCAGTCAGCTGGGGATGGCGCTGTGCGCCAACCTGATGGAAATCAACCTGGATACCCAGGAGTTCGAGCCGCTGGCCGCCAAGTCCGTCACCAGCGATGACGCCAAGGTTTGGGACATCGAGTTGCAGGAGGGCTGGACCTTCCACGACGGCACCGCGGTGACCGCCCAGTCGTTCGCCGATGCCTGGAACGCCACCGCCACCGGCTCCAACGCCTGGCAGGGCAACGGCACCTTCGTCAGTTTCGAAGGCTACAAGGACCTGAACCCGGAGGACGGATCCAAGCCGAGCACCAAGACGATGTCCGGGGTCAAGGTCATCGACGACACCCACATGCAGGTCACGCTGACCGCCCCGAACCGCGACTTCCCCAAGATCCTGAGCACCAACCCCACCTGCCCCATGCCGGAGTCGGCCTTTGACGACCTGGACGCCTACGAGCAGAACCCCGTCTCCAACGGCCCCTACAAGTTTGTCTCCTGGGACCACAACCAGCAGGTTGTGCTGGAAAAGTGGGACGACTTCCAGGGCGCCCAGGGCTTCAGCGGCGGCGCCGATCAGCTGGTCGCCAAGATCTACACCGCCGTGGATCCGGCCTACACCGACATGACCGCCGGGAACCTGGACATGATCCGCAATGTGCCGGCGACCATGGTCGACAAGGCCAAGAACCAGCTCGGCGAGCAGGCCCTCTACGAGGTCAAGACCAGCTCCAAGCAGCAGACCCTGCAGATCCCGGAGTACGTGGACACCCTGAAGTCCCCGGCGCTGCGCAAGGCGATCTCCATGTCCATCGACCGTGAGGCGATCGCCCAGTCGCTGCTCAAGGGCCACTCCGAGCCCTCCGACTCGCTGGTCCCGCCGTCCCTGGACTCCTACGTTGAGGGATCCTGCGAGGCCTGCGAATTCAACCCCGAGGAAGCCAAGAAGATCCTGGCCGATGACGGCGGCTTCGACGGCACCCTGATCATCGAAAGCGATTCGGCCTCCGACCAGCAGCTGGTGCAGGCCATCGCCAAGCAGATCCAGGACAACCTGGGCATCAAGGTGCAGATGAAGCCGATGCTGGGAACCGAACTGTCCGAGCGGCGCAACTCCCAGAAGCTGGAAGGGTCAGCCTTTGGGCTGTGGGGCTGGTCCTACAAGTCCCCGGACCAGTACCTGAGCCAGTATGAAACCGGCGGCGACGGCAACTCGGCCACCGCCTACTCCAACCCGGAGGTCGACAAGCTGGTCAAGGCCGCCCGCGCCGAAATGGACGACGCCAAGTCGACCGAGCTGTTCAAGCAGGCCGAGGCCTGATCATCAAGGACATGCCGGCCATCCCGCTGTTCATCCCCACCGACTACGGTCTGCAGTCCGGCTGCGCCGAACTGAATGACGTGCAGGGCGACCTGCAGTACTACCGCGCGGGCTACACCTGCTAACCAGATCGAACATGGACTTGGACCCGTGGTCCCACGGGTCCAAGTCTCTTTATCGAACAAAGAGGTAAGCAAATGCTGGGTTACACTCTACGGCGTGTGGCACAAATGATCCCGGTGCTGCTGGGAGCAACATTCATCATCTACGCCCTGACCTTCCTGATGCCGGGCGACCCGATTTCCGCCCTGACCGGTGAGCGGCCCCTGCCGGAGGCCACCGTGGCGCAGATCCGCCAGGCCTACCACCTGGATGATCCGTTCCTGGTGCAGTACGGCAACTACATGCTCGGCGTTTTCCAGGGCAACTTCGGCATCGACTTCTTCGGTCGGCCGGTCCTGGACCTGATCCTCGAACGCCTGCCGGTCACCTTCACTCTGGCCCTGACCGCCTGGGTGCTCAAGCTGATCATCGGCCTGGTCATTGGCGTGTACGGCGGGCTGCGCAACGGGCGGGCCGGAGACCACTTCGCGCTGGTGTTCACCGTCATCTTCATGGGCGTGCCCAGTTTCGTGATTGCCCTGGGTGCCCAGACCTACTTTGGTGTGCACCTGGGTTGGGTGGAGCCGGCCGGCATCCGGGCCGGTTGGCCCATGGCGTTCATCCTGCCGGCCTTGGTCATGGCGTTTGAAGCCGCCGCCGGCCTGGCCCGGCTGACCCGCACCTCACTGGTGGACGTGCTGCGTGCCGAGTACCTGCGCACCGCCAAGGCCAAGGGGCTTTCCCCGCGCCGCATCATTTGGGGACACGCGCTGCGCAACTCGATGATCCGGTGGTGACCTACCTGGGCCTGAGCCTGGCCGGCATGCTGGGCGGCGCGGTGATCATCGAGGCCATCTTCAACATCCCCGGCATCGGGGGACTGATGGTCAGCTCCATCAACAACAAGGAAGGCACCGTGGTCGTGGGCATCGCCACCCTGCTGGTGCTGGTTTACCTGGTCTTCAACCTGCTTGTTGACCTGACCTACGGCCTGATCGATCCACGGGTGAGAATATGAGTAACGTTACCGCGACCGTCGCCTCCGGGGACGGGGCAGAAGCCGTCGAGCGCGAACCGGACCAGCCCAAGGGCACGCACCGCCGCTGGTGGCTGCGTCCGCGCTTCGCGATCTCCGGGGCCATCGTTCTGCTGATGGTGCTGATGGCGGCCTTCCCGCAGCTGTTCACCGGCTTCGGACCCGGGCCGACCGAGAACTGCGACATCCTCAAGTCAAACTTGCCGCCCAGTGCCGAGCACATCTTCGGCATCGACATCCAGGGCTGCGACTACTACACGAACGTGATCTACGGGGCCCGGGCCTCGATCCTGGTCGGCGTGCTCGTCTCGGCCATCGCCTTTGCGATCGCGGCCATCGTCGGGGCCATTGCCGGGTATTTCGGCGGTTGGGTCGACGCGGTCATCTCCCGCATCTGCGACATGGCCTTCGGGCTGCCGTTCATCCTGGCGGCCATCGTGGTGCTGCAGCTCTTCGGGGAGCGCAACGTGTGGACCGTGATCTTTGCCCTGGCCCTGTTCAGCTGGCCAGGTGGCGTCCGCTTCATGCGCTCCTCCGTCATGGAGGTGCGCCACCGCGAATACGTTCAGGCAGCCAAGCTGCTGGCGCCGGCAACGGGCGGATCATCCGCAAGCACATCATGCCCAACGCGATCACCCCGCTGCTGGTGCTGCAGACCCTGGGCGTGGGCGGGATGATCTCCGCCGAGGCCGGGCTGACGTTCATCGGCATCGGCCTGACGCCCCCGGCCGTCTCCTGGGGGCTGCAGTTGGCCGCCGCGCGCGACTACATCGATGCGGCACCGCACCTGCTGATCTTCCCGGCAGTCTTCCTGACGATCACGGTGCTGGGCTTCGTGCTGTTCGGTGAAGCCATCCGCGACGAATTCGACCCGAAGGGCAAATGATGATTCCCACAAGCCAGCCCCAGAATCACAAGCTGCTCTCGGTGAGCAACCTGCGCGTTGAGTTCGCCACCGCGCAGGGGGTGGCGACCGCCATCAATGGTGTCAACCTGTCGGTCCAGGCCGGGCAGTCCCTGGGGATCCTGGGCGAGTCCGGCTCCGGCAAATCCGTCACCGCTCGCACCATCATGGGGTTGCTGGATATCCCTCCGGCCCGGGTGGTCGACGGTGAAATCCTGCTGGATGGGGAGGACCTGCTCTCCATTAGCGCCAAACGGCGCCGCCAGCTGACCGGTCCGAAGGTTTCCATGGTGTTCCAGGATGCGCTTAGCGCCCTGAATCCGGTTCATCCGGTGGGGCGGCAGATTGGTGAACTGTACCGGGTGCACCGCGGGATGAGCCGAACCGCCGCGAAGAAGGCCGCCATCGAAATGATGGACCGGGTCAAGATCCCCGCCGCGGCCAGCCGCGTGAACGACTACCCGCACCAGTTCTCCGGCGGGATGCGCCAGCGCATCGTCATCGCCATGGCACTGGCGCTGGGCCCGGAACTGCTGATCGCCGATGAGCCGACCACGGCGCTGGATGTCACGGTGCAGGCCCAGATCCTGCAGCTGCTCAAGGAACAGCAGGCCGAGAACAACATGGGCCTGATCCTGATCACCCACGACATCTCGGTGGTGCGTGAGGTGACCGACCAGGTGGCGGTGATGTACGCCGGGCGGATCATCGAGAACGGCCCGACCGCCCAGGTGCTGGATGAGCCGGCCCACCCCTACACCAAGGGGCTGGCCGAATCCATCGCCAGCGAGGAGCTCAAGGGCCAGCTGCTGCCGGCGATCCCCGGCAGCCCGCCGGACCTGCTGGCCCTGCCGGCCGGGTGCTCCTTCGCCGACCGCTGCCGGTACGTCACCGAGCACTGCGCCACCACCGCGGTGCCGCCACTGGAACAGATTGACCACAGCGCCACACCGCCTGCTTCAACTACCGGGAGGTCGAAAGCTTGTCACTCACCGAAACTGAACTCGGCTTCACCGCCCAGAGCCATGAATCGATCATGGTGCTGCGCGGGGTCAAACAGCACTATCCGGTCGCCCGCCCGCTGCCCTTTGGGCCGCGCAAGGTCGTCAAGGCCTGGACGGGGTGGATCTGCAGGTCGCCGGCGGCCGAACCCTGGGCGTGATCGGTGAAAGCGGGTGCGGCAAGTCCACCCTGGCCCGGATCATGAGCGGTCTGGAAAAGCCGACCGAGGGGCAGGTGCTGTTCCAGGGGGTCGACATCAACTCCCTGCACGGCGCCGAACGCGCCGAGATGCGGCGCAACATCCAGCTGATCTTCCAGGACCCCTATGCGTCGCTGAACCCGCGCATGACCATCGAGCAAATCCTGCTCGAGCCCTTCGAAATCCACCCGGAGCTGGTGCGGCCCTCCGCCCGCCGGGCCAAGGTGCGCGAGCTGATGGAGCTTGTCGGACTGAACCCGGACCATCTGGAGCGCTACCCGCACAACTTTTCCGGCGGCCAGCAGCAGCGGATCGGGATCGCCCGGGGCATTGCGCTGAACCCCAAGGTGCTGATCTGCGACGAGGCGGTCTCCGCCCTGGACGTCTCGGTGCGCGCCCAGGTGGTGAACCTGCTGATGCAGCTGCAGCGCGAGCTGGGGCTCAGCTACGTGTTCATCGCCCACGACCTGCAGATCGTGCGCCACATTTCCGACAGCGTCGCCACCATGTACCTGGGGCGCGTGGTGGAAACCGGCACCTACGACCAGGTGTACGACGACAGCGCCCACCCCTACACCCAGGCGCTGCTCTCGGCCGCGCCGGAGCTGCGTCGTGGCGATGGCGCCGACCGGAAGCTGATCATGCTCCAGGGCGACCCGCCCTCGCCCATCGATCCACCCACCGGCTGCCGCTTCCACACCCGTTGCCCGATCGCGCAGCCCAGTTGCGCGCTGGGTGAACCGGCACTGGAGCCTGGCGCGATGACCACCAGGTGCGGTGCTATTTCCCCGGCCCAATTTCTGTCAAAGCAGACTAGATGCTCCGTGCCCCGCACGGAATCAAAGGAGAAGAATTAATGGATCTCAAAGTAGGAATCGTGGGCTTTGGCCTGCGCGCCTCCCTGCACCGCTACGTACAGCGCCCGGGGCAGGGCAGCGTGGTCAGCATCGTGTGCGACACCAGTGAGCGCGGACGGGCCGATGCGCGCAAGGCCCTGCCCGAAAGCGTGGTCACCGACGATCTGCAGGAACTGCTGGACAGCGGTATTGACGCGGTTTTGGTGCTGACCCCCGACCACACCCACCGCGACGTCGTGGTGCGCACCCTGCAGGCCGGGATCCCGACCTTCTGCGAGAAGCCGCTGGACATCAGCACGCAGGCGGCCGACGAAATACTGCAGACCGCCTACCGCACCGGCACCAGGCTCTACGTGGGCCACAACATGCGGCACATGCCGGTCATCCGCCAGCTCAAGCAGCTGATCGACGAGGGGGCAATCGGGCAGGTCAAGGCCGTGTGGTGCCGGCACTTCGTGGGCAATGGCGGGGACTACTACTTCAAGGACTGGCATGCCGAGCGCCGCTACTCCAATACCCTGCTGCTGCAAAAGGGAGCGCATGACATCGACGTGATCCACTGGCTGGCTGGCGGTTACAGCACCGAAGTTTCGGGACTGGGCGGCTTGACCGTGTACGGGGATGTGAGCGATCGGCGGGATAATTCGGACCGTCGCATGGGGGACTGGTTCTCGAAGGAGAACTGGCCGCCGACCGCGCAGAAGGACCTGAACCCGACCATCGATGTCGAAGACCTGTCGATGGTGCAGATGAAGCTGGACAACGGCGTCTTCGCTCCTACCAGCAGTGCCACTTCACTCCGGACTACTGGCGCAACTACACAGTCATTGGCACCGAAGGACGCATCGAGAACTTCGGCGACGGGCCCGGCGAATCGATCTACCTCTGGAACACGCGCAGCACCAGCGGTTTTGCCGAACCGGACCGGAAGATCACCATCGAAGGAGACCCGGAAGGCCACGGCGGGGCCGATCCGGGGCTGATCGCCGAGTTCCTGCGCTTTGCCAGTGACGGCGGGGCAACCCAGACCTCCCCGCTTGCCGCGCGGGCCGCGGTGGCCGTGGGAGACCTTGGCGCCCAGTCGCTGCGCTCCGACGGCAGCAGCCAGAGCGTGCCGCCGCTGGACGCGGAGCTGGTCAACTACTTCGAGGCCAACCAGCAGTCGGTTAGCGTGTAGCGGACCCGGGGTGCTGACTAGTTGCTGCACCGTGGCCTTGATCGCGGAAATCACCGTGTGAATAGTGCTGCGGTGCAGATGCTCGGAGCGAAGCAACAAGTCGATTTGTCGCCCCAGTCTCACCCCCTGCACCGGGCGTAAAGTCACCGCATTGCCCATACTGCGCCGTGCCGTGTAGCGTGGCAGGATCCCCAGGCAGCCACTGGCCTCAACCAGCGCTGCGGCCGTGGAATAGTCGTTGACCCGGTGCTCCGCCTTCGCCTCGGCGCCGCCCAGCGCGGCAATTACCTCCAACACGTCAGCGGGTGAATAACCGCTACGCGAGACAACCCACGGCTCTCCGACGACCTGCTGCGGGGTCAGCTGGTCAAACTGCGCCAACCGGTGCTCACGGTGCATGGCCACATCCAGGGGTTCGAAGGCCAGCGGGATCACCGCAATATTCGAGGGCCACCGTTCGGTGTGCGGCATCCGGTGGGCCAGCACAAGATCGTAGCTGGACGTTAGCGCCGGAAACTGCGGCTGCGAAACATCTTCGTCGAAGAACTGCAGCTTCGGCATTCGGTGATCTTCCAAGGCCAGCAACGGGGCAAAAATGGTCTGCCCAATCGAATGGAAACCGGCAATCCTGATTGGCCGATCCTGCTCGTGCTGCTCGGTTTCAATCTGGGCCGTCGCCGAGGCCAGCGTGGAAGCCACGTCGGCGGCCGCCGACGCCAGGATCTGTCCGGCATCGGTCAACACCAGGGCGCGTCCGGACTTTTTAGTCAGTGGAACATCGAACTGGCGCTGCAGCTGGGCCAGGTGCTGTGAGATCGCCGAGGGGGAGACGAACAGCGATTTGGCCACGGCGTTGACGCTGCCCAGATCCCCGAGCTCGCGCAGAATGCGCAACTGATGCAATTCCATAAGTAGATGCTAAATCAACAATTCAGAAAATCAGCGGATGACTAATGTGTCATTGCCCGACATGACCTGCAACACTTGAAGTAATCCGACATGCTGCGCCCCGGCGGCGCCCGGAACCGAAGGTAGAACACGATGAAAGCACTGTACAAGGCCAATCCCGAGGCAGGTCTGGAACTTGTCGACCGGCCTGAACCGGAAACCGGTGTCCACGACGTCAAGATCCGGGTGATGACCACCGGAATCTGCGGCACCGACCTGCACATCGAGGCCTACGATGACGCGGCCAAATCCATGATCAACACACCACTGATCCCGGGCCATGAATTCTATGGCGAGGTCGTGGAGGTCGGTTCCTTCGTGCATGGCGTCCAGATCGGGGACCGGGTCTCGGGCGAAGGCACATTGTCTGCGGGCTGTGCCGCAACTGCCGCGCCGGCCGCCGCCAGATGTGCATCAACGTCAGCTCCGTGGGCGTGCAGCGCGACGGCGCGTTCGCCGAATACGTGGTCATCCCCGAAAGCAATGTCTGGGTTCACCAGGACGAGAAGATCACCCGCTGCTGGGCGCCATCTTCGACCCCTTCGGCAATGCGGTGCACACCGCCCTGCAGTTTCCGATGGTGGGCGACGACGTGCTGATCACCGGCGCTGGGCCCATCGGACTCATGGCGGTGGCGGTGGCCCGCCACGTCGGTGCCCGCCGCATCGCCATCACCGATGTCTCCGAACAGCGCCTGGAACTGGCCGCCGCCATGGGCGCAGACCTCGCGGTGAACGTCAGCGAGTCGCGCATCGCCCAGGCGCAGCAGCAGCTGGGCCTGCTGGAAGGCTTTGATTTCGGCATGGAAATGTCCGGGCATTCCTCGGCACTGCCGGAAATGATCAACAACATGAACCACGGCGGCAAGATCTGCATGCTCGGACTGCCCAGCGCCCCCATCGACATCGACTGGGCAAGGTGGTGACCCACATGCTGACCCTGAAGGGAATCTACGGCCGCGAGATGTACGAGACCTGGTACGCAATGAGCGCCATGCTCACCAGCTCGGATCTCATGCGCGAGCGGATTTCCTCGGTGGTTACCGATTTCCTTCCCGCCTCCCAATGGCAGGACGGGTTCGCCGCGGCCAAGGCCGGACAGGGCGGAAAAGTAGTACTTGACTGGACCGTTTTCTAGGAGCGAGACAATGTACACGGACATGAAAGAGCAGCTGGCAACCGAACTGCGGGAGCTGCGCGAGTCGGGACTCTACAAGGCTGAACGCCATATTGATTCGCCGCAGTCGGCGCGCATCCAGGCCGGGGCCTTGGGGGATGAGGCGCGCGAGGTGCTGAACTTCTGCGCGAACAACTACCTGGGGTTGGCCGATGATGAACGGATCATCGCAGCCGCCAAGCGGGCCCTGGACGAGCGAGGTTTCGGAATGGCCTCGGTGCGCTTCATTTGCGGCACGCAGGATATCCACCTGGAGCTGGAGCAGCGGCTGTCGGCCTTTTTGGGCACCGATGACACCATCTTGTTCTCCAGCTGCTTCGACGCCAACGGGGGAGTGTTCGAATCCCTGTTTGGGGCCCAGGACGCCATCATTTCCGATGCGCTGAACCACGCCTCGATTATTGACGGCATCCGCCTGTCCAAGGCAGCCCGCTTCCGCTACGCCAACCGGGACATGGCTGACCTGGAGAAGCAGCTGCAGGCCGCCGCGCAGCTGAACGACGGCGCCGGTGCACGTCGGACCATCATCGTCACCGATGGGGTGTTCTCCATGGATGGCTACCTGGCGCCGCTGGAGCAGATCTGCGACCTGGCGGATCAGTACGGTGCGCTGGTGATGGTTGATGACTCGCATGCCGTGGGCTTCATGGGCCCCACCGGCGCCGGCACCCCGGAGCACGCCGGGGTTTCTGAGCGCGTGGATATCTACACCGGCACCTTTGGCAAGGCCTTGGGCGGGGCTTCGGGCGGCTATGTCGCAGGACGGGCGGAGATCGTGGAGATGCTGCGCCAAAAGGCCCGCCCCTACCTGTTCTCCAATTCCCTGGCCCCCTCGATTGTGTCGGCCACCCTCACCGCCCTTGAGCTGGTGGAAGGTTCCGGACAGCTGCGCGAGAAGCTGGAAGACAACGCGAAGCTGTTCCGCACCAAGATGGCCGAGGCCGGCTTCGAGCTGCTTGACGGCGAGCACGCGATCATCCCGGTGATGTTCGGCGACGCCGTGCTGGCGGGCCGCATCGCGGCACAGATGCTCGAGCGCGGGGTCTTTGTCACCGCCTTCAGCTACCCGGTGGTCCCCAAGGGCCAGGCGCGCATCCGTGTGCAGCTCTCGGCGGCGCACTCGGCCGAGGACATCGAGCGTTGCGTGCAGGCGTTCATCGATTCCCGACAGGCCGTCACCCAGGACGCATAGTCCCCGCCTTTGTCTGGGATCCCGGATGCATGTCGCTGACCGGGCCCGCTCCCGGTCCATCCGATCCGATACGGTCTAACCAACGGTGTCCAGCCTCCGGCCGGGCACCGTTGGAGTCGTTTCAGGACGTGGAAGGGGAACTTGTGGCAAGCCTGCTGCTGACAAATATTGCCCAACTCAATACCGTCGATGCCGACGGGACGGTTCTTGCCGATGCCGCGGTATTGATCGAAAACGGTCTCATCGCCTGGACCGGCCCGGCCGGGCAGGCCCCGGAGGCCGAGGAGACCCACGACCTGGGCGGGCGTACAGTGCTTCCCGGATGGGTCGATTCGCACAGCCACTTGATCTTCGGCGGCGATCGGGCCGATGAATTCGTTGCCCGGATGGCGGGGCAGGACTATGCGGCCGGCGGCATTGCCGTGACCACCTCCGCCACCCGTTCCCTGGACGACCAGCAGCTGGCGACCGCGGTGCGTGAACGTCGGGCCGAAGCCTTGTCCATGGGTACCACCTGGATGGAAACCAAAACGGGATACGGCTTGGACGTGGCCGAGGAAGCCCGCCATGCCCGCATCGCCCGTCCGCTGGTGGAACAGTTAACGTTCCTGGGAGCCATCTGGTGCCAGCCGGTTGGGACGCGGAGCAGTACACGAAGACCGTCGCCGGTCCGATGCTGGACGAGGTGGCCGGGGATGTTGACTTCGTCGACGTCTTCTGTGAACGAGGCGCCTTCACCGAGGAGCAAGCACGCCAGGTGCTGCAGGCGGCCACGCACCGGGGAATCGCCACCAAGGTCCATGGCAACCAACTCGGCCCGGTCCTGGAGTCCGGCTGGCCGTTGAATTTGGCAGCCGGTCGGTGGACCATGTGAACTACCTGGACCGGCAGGACGTCGCCGCGCTCGCAGGCAGCTGGGCCCACTGGGAACAGGCAACCCGTACCGGAC
>NZ_BAXF01000037.1:0-12788 GCF_001310435.1 Arthrobacter sp. JCM 19049
GCCGCCCCCGCCTCCAGGGCCGCGGCATCACGAATGATGGCCCGGCCGCATCCTGGGCGACCGCGTAGCCGCGGTCCAGGGTTTGCTGGGGTGAGAGCGCCCGCACCTGGGTGGCCAGGTGGCGGATCTCGTCCCGTGCCCGGTCCACTCGATGGCCCAGCAGCTGGGTGCACCGCTCCCGCCAGCGGGAGAGGTCCTCGCGGCGGGTGGTGATCATGGTTTCGGGGAACGCCATGACCGGGCGGGCACGCAGCGATTCAAGCAGCTGGGCCTCACGCTGCAGCTGGTGGTTGATGGCCCTATCCAGCCGGTCCCGGGCCTGAGCCAGCCCGGCAAACTCCTCCTGCAGATCCGGCACGATGCGCTTGGCCGCGTCCGTGGGGGTGGAGGCCCGAAGGTCGGCCACGTCATCCAGGATCGGGCGGTCCGCCTCGTGCCCGATGGCGGAGACCACCGGGGTGGTTGCGGCGAACACCGCGCGCACCAGTTCCTCACTGGAAAACGGCAGCAGGTCCTCCAGCGCCCCGCCGCCGCGGGCAATGACAATGACATCGATTTGCGGGTCCGCATCCAGCTGGGCCAGCGCCGCCATCACCTGGGAGGCGGCGTCGCGGCCCTGCACGGCGGTGTTGATGATCCTAAAGCGCGCCGCCGGCCACCGCAGCGTCGCGTTGCGCACCACGTCCTTCTCCGCATCCGAATCGCGCCCGGTGATCAGCCCGATGGTGCGTGGCAGCACCGGTAGCGGCTTCTTGTGCTTCAGGGCAAACAGCCCCTCCGCGCCGAGCGCCTGGCGCAGGCGTTCCAGCCGGGCCAGCAGCTCGCCGAGCCCCACCGGGCGCAGGTCGGTGGCGTTCAGCGACAACCGTCCGGTCTTGGTGTAGAGATTCGGCTTCACCCGGGCCACCACGCGGGAGCCCACCTCCGGCTTGGTGGCCAGCCCGCGCATCACCGAGGCCCACACGGTCACCGAGAAGGAGTAGTCCGCATCCACGTCACGCAGCGTCAGGTAGGCGTGCCCGTTGCGGATATTGGTCTCCAGCAGCTGGCCCTCCACCCAGGAGATGGGGGAGTTCTCAATATGGGCCTTCAGCTTCTCGGAGAGCACGCGCAGCGGCCACGGGTTCTCCGGGCTGGTTTCACGGGCCGTGAGCGGCATCGTGTCCGGGGCACGGGATTCCATTCGCGCTTCTCCTCACCTGGGTCCGGGGCGAATAAGGCCTGGACCGGCCCCGTTCGCACCTGTGACGCTACACCACCGCACCGACAATTCCGTGCCGCACGGCGCCCTGGTCTTGACCGGCAGAGGCCAACCTCACAGGCCCGCGGCGGTGGTGCGCATCATATGAGCATGGGCTTACTTGCGTCCACTTCGTAGACTAGTGCCATGGCTACTTCCACTTCCATTCCGGTTTCCCTGCCGATGCCCCGCATCCCGCGGACCCGACGTTCACCTCAGGAGATTGCCGACGCTTCGCCGAATGTGAACCAGCGCAAGGTGCTGTTGGCTGCCCCGCGCGGCTACTGCGCCGGGGTGGACCGTGCCGTGGTGGCGGTGGAAAAGGCGCTGGAGCACTACGGCCCGCCGGTGTACGTGCGCAAGCAGATCGTGCACAACCTGCACGTGGTCTCCGAGCTGGAGGCCCGCGGGGCGATCTTCGTGGAGGAAACCGATGAGGTGCCGAGGGCGCCTGGTGGTCTTCTCCGCCCACGGCGTCTCCCCGGCTGTGGTGCGCTCCGCCGAGGACCGTGGTCTGCAGACCATCGACGCCACCTGCCCGCTGGTGACCAAGGTGCACCGCGAAGCGGTGCGCTTTGCCAAGAACGACTATGAAATCCTGCTCATCGGCCACGAGGGCCACGAGGAGGTTGAGGGCACCTACGGTGAGGCGCCGCACGCCACCACCATCGTGAACAACCCCGAAGAGGCCGACACCGTCCAGGTGAAGAACCCGGACAAGCTGATCTGGCTCTCGCAGACCACCCTGAGCGTGGACGAGACCATGGAGACCGTGCGCCGGCTGCGGGAGCGCTTCCCGAACCTGCAGGACCCGCCCAGCGACGACATCTGCTACGCCACCACCAACCGACAAGTGGCCATCAAGACAATTGCCCCCAAATCAGATCTGGTGATCGTGGTGGGCTCCTCAAACTCATCCAATTCGGTGCGCCTGGTCGAGGTGTCCCTTGACTACGGCGCCAAGGCCGCCTACCGGGTGGACTTCGCCCACGAAGTAGATGAGTCCTGGTTCGAGGGAGTCTCCACCGTGGGTGTGACCTCCGGGGCCTCCGTGCCCGACGTGCTGGTGCAGGAAGTGCTGGAGCTGCTGGCCGAATACGGTTTTGGGGACGTGGAAGAAATCACCTTGGCCGAGGAGGACATCGTCTTCTCGCTGCCCAAGGAAATCCGCGGCAAGCTCAAGGAAGCTGGGGATGACTCCCGCGCCCTGGGCGGACGCGGCACCCCACCACCTCGCGTTAATCGCGCACTGCCCGCCCGGCTCCGCCACGCGCCAAAAGGTGCGCGGCGCACCCAGTTCACCTCCCACCCCTAGCAAAAGGTAGAATCGTCTCCCGTGGCTCTTACTATCGGAATCGTCGGACTGCCCAACGTCGGCAAGTCCACCATGTTCAACGCGCTGACCCGTGCCCAGGTGCTGGCGGCCAACTACCCCTTCGCGACCATCGAACCCAACGTCGGTGTGGTCTCGCTGCCCGATGAGCGGCTGAAGGTGCTGGCCAAGATCTTTGGCTCCGAGCGCATCCTGCCCGCGACCGTGTCCTTCGTGGACATCGCCGGCATCGTCAAGGGCGCCAGCGAGGGTGAAGGCTGGGTAACAAGTTCCTGGCCAACATCCGCGAGGCCGACGCCATCTGCCAGGTCACCCGCGCGTTCGTGAACGACGACGTCATCCACGTCAACGGCAAGGTGGACCCGGAGTCGGACATCGAGACCATCGCCACCGAGCTGATCCTGGCCGACCTGCAGACCATTGAGAACCAGCTGCCCCGCCTGGAGAAGGAACTGCGCGGCAAGAAGATCGACAAGTCCTTCATGGACAACGTGCTCGCCGCGCAGAAGGTGCTCGAAGAGGGCAAGACGCTCTACGCCGCCGGCGCCGCGGCCGGAGTCGACCTGGAGGAAATTGCCTCGCTGCAGCTGATGACCACCAAGCCGTTCATCTACGTGTTCAACACCGATGAGGCGGGCTTGGCCGACACCGAGATGCAGGCCAAGCTCTCCGAGCTGGTGGCCCCGGCCGAGGCGATCTTCCTGGACGCCCAGTTCGAGGCCGAGCTGGCCGAGCTGGAAGAAGACGAGGCCGTGGAGATGCTCGAAGACGCGGGCATCGAGGAATCCGGGCTGGACAAGCTGGCCCGGGTTGGCTTCGATACCCTGGGGCTGCAGACCTATCTGACTGCCGGCCCGAAGGAAACCCGCGCCTGGACCATCCCCAAGGGGGCCACCGCACCGGAGGCCGCAGGGTGATCCACACCGATTTCCAGCGCGGCTTCATCAAGGCCGAAGTGGTCAGCTTTGATGACCTGGTCGAGGTCGGCTCCGTTGCCAACGCCAAGGCCGCAGGCAAGGCGCGCATTGAAGGCAAGGACTACATCATGCAGGACGGCGACGTCGTGGAGTTCCGGTTTAACGTCTAGCGTTAATGACGGTGTCCGTGATGCAATGCTCTGATCAGATTGTTCGGCAGCAAGGACAGCGAGCGCATCTGACATGAGCAGGACGTCCAGCGCATCGGCCGGAAAATGCAACGAGCGGCTCTGCGGAAGCTCGAGCTGATCCATGCGGCGAAGGATGTCGAGGATACCGGGCAGTTTTGCGGGCGGGGTATACGGGACGCTCGTCTTACCCGTGAATAGAGAAATCGCTGGCACGCCAAGTCAGCAGGGTCGGTGTCCCAGTGAACGACCGGCCTATGGGACACTCCGGCGACGTTCATAAGGGAGACCCATTCGGGGCATTGGTCGATTGACTAATGCCCCGAAATTCCTCCTTGGTGCGCCGTCTAGAGTGCTAATTTAAACCCCACATGAGATGGAGTAAAGCCGAGACGTTCATAGAAACGATGCGCATCGTCTCTGGCTTTGTCGCTGGTCAGCTGGACCAAGGAAACATCGCGCCGACGGCCCTCCTCGATGGCCCATTTCATCATCTCTGAGCCGAGTCCGTCGCCACGCAGCCGCTCATCTACTCGGACTGCCTCCACGGTGAGTCGAGTCGCGCCGGATCGAGCGAGACCTGGAATGACAGTCAACTGCATGGTTGCCACGACCGCATCTGTCTCGTCGAGCACAGCCACCAGCAACTGCGCGGGGTCAGCGTCGATCGCCCGGAATGCATCTAGGTACGGAGCGCGATGCTCAGGTTTCGCCGAATTCTCGGCTTGCCGAATAGGGTCGTTGGATAAAAGCTCGACGAGTGCGTTGAGGTCTTCTTCAACAGCCCTGCGTAGATAGAACTTCTTTCCTGACAAGATGAAGGTTTCCAAAGTCATGGATTCATCCTTACATGTCAGCGAGAGCACAGAGGGACCAGAATGTGACGCCTACTTTCGAGTACATCCCTAGAGCGTTGAAGTTGGGCTTCCTTCCCCCCTCCTTCCCCCTCGAAGAGACTGGTCTTTGGGCTGAGGGCATCTCATCCCTCATTACGCTAAAGGCGCTGACCCGCGCCTGCTGATTTCGACGGTAATGAGCCCGCCTGCCGCGCCATCCGGAGGTCATCCAGGGATTGTCATTGCAGGTATGGGCGCGGAACGTCCACGCCACTTGCCGAGTGTGTCAGGCCCCTAAGCTTCACAGCCCTCGTGGTTGAGCGAAAGATTCTTGCGGAAAACTAGTGGAAGCGTCTGCCCCTCATTCACGGGGGAGTCTGTGTGAGTTTCTTCCATGCCTTTTGCTTTCGGCTACGGACGGGTACGGTGCGAGCATGGCCACTAAAGCAGTAAAGTTCACGCCTGACATCGAGCAGACAGTTGAACATGAAGATGAGTTGACCGATCAGATTCTTGAGCAGATGGCGGCCAGCCAACGCGCGGCTGCAGACCGGCACCGTCACGCTCTTCGAGATGCCCACGCGAAAAGTCATGCGATTCTCAAGCCACGGTGACCGTGCACGACGGGTTGCCCCCGGAGCTGGCCCAGGGCATTTTTGCTGCACCGGCTACCTATGATGCCGTGGTCCGAATGTCGTCGTCGCCCGGGGACCTGCACACCGACCGCACCGCAGCCCCGCGTGGATTCGCTGTGAAGCTCATCGGGGTGGAGGGGGAGCGCTCCTGCCGGAACCGGCCGGGCACAATCAGGACTTTCTGATGGTCAATTTCCCAACCCTGGCCTTCGGCACCATTGCCAAGTACAAGGACATGCTTGCGCTTCTGGAGAAGAACTCACAGGCTCCGGAGATACTTCAGCGGGTGGCCACCGGGACCATGCGTGTTGCGCGGGAAGCGGTTGAGGCTGTGGGCATCACGCCAAGTGCCACACTGGAAGGCCTTGGACGGGACAACAGCCACCTGCTGGGCGAAACCTACTACACGCAGGCAGCAATCCGTTACGGCGAGCACGTGGCCAAACTGTCGATCGCACCGAAGTCCGAGAACGTCCGGTCACTGACAGGACGCCGAATGAAGGTAGAGGACTTCTCCGGAATCCGCGATGTACTGGTCGACTACTTCCGCTCCGAGGGGGCCGAATACGAACTGCGCGCCCAGCTGAGTACCGACGTTGATGCGATGCCGGTGGAGGACACAGCGGTGCTGTGGAAGGAAGAAGACTCACTCCATCGCCCCGTGGCGACCTTGCGCATCGAACCACAGGACGCTTACACCCCGGAACGCCGAATCTACGGAGACGATGTGCTGACCTTCAACCCATGGAATGGTGTCCAAGCGCACCAGCCCCTGGGCTCCATCATGCGCATCCGCAAGCACGCGTACGAGCGTTCGACCGCCTACCGGCACGACTACAACGTCCGGGAACGCGTTGAACCGGACAGCATCGAGCAGATTCCCGACTGAGCATCGCCGACCAGACAACCAGAGAGAAAGGGCATCCCCGTGGCTGAACATCCAGACCCCCGGCTTGAGGACGAGAGCCGGCTCGACAAGATCAAACGCGTCGTCGAGGACGTCGCCCATGACGCACCGCCGTTGGCGAAGATTGCGCTCGAAGCAATGATCCGCAATCACAACCCGGATCTCGCCGGCACCGCAGAGACCGCCGGTAGGTTGGCATGCGCTCTGGCAAAGTGTCCGAGCTGACCGCAATCGCGAAGCTCAAGCCCGGTGGTGGAGAGCGGCTGCAGCGGATCCTCTCGTTGACCAAGGGCAATATGGACGGCGCCCAGCGGGTCTCGACGTTGCACGATATGCGGTTTGTCTTCTTCGACGACAACACCCGGATCCTGTTCGCAACCACCTATGACGGCGACTGGGACGCTACATCAATGACTTTGCCACCAAGATCCCTGAATTGATGGACCTGCTGTTCCAGAACGTCGAAGGCTGGCCGGGGATCGACAGCCCGAGCGTCAAGGACTTCATTGCCGAGCACCAGATGACGGCCGCAGGCTGGTTCGTCGCAAACCCGCAGGTAACCGTCGTTGATGTTCGCCGGATGCAGCGCACCGAGCACGCGTTGAACGACTTCTTCGACTCGATGAGCGGCCGCGAGGATCTGGACCCGAAGACAGCCGAAGCGATGAAGAAGCTGACCGACGCGATCTCTACCCCCGAGGGGGTGGACTACTGACATGGGTATCTTGGGAGATCTGAAGCGCCGCTTCCGGCGTGAAGACGTCAGTTTGGACCTGGACGACATCCAGGGCCTCATCCTGCGTTCCCGTCCCGAACCCTACGTGGGTGCGCATGCGGTACTTCAGGTCACGGAAGCCGAGGGCGGACGGGACTTCATTGCCAAGCTCGCAGTTCATTCACTCGGCGCAGGACTGGACCGATGACCTGAAGGCGTGGACCGGTGTGGCCATCAGCTACGACGGACTCAAGGCCCTGGGAGTCCCCGAGGACTACCTGAAAAGCTTCCCGCTGCCGTTCCAGCAGGGCATGGCCGCCCGAGCTGCGCAGCTTGTCGACAACGGTCCGAATGCTCCGGAGCATTGGGACGACGCTTTCGCTCCGGGAACCTGCCACATCGCCCTGACCATCTATGCCGAGGACGAGGACGGGCTGGACGAGGCGCTCTCCACGGCCATGGATGTCCTTGACCGCTCCAGTGGAGTCACCCTGATCGGCACCCATCAGTTCGGCGTCACCAAGGAGAACAAGAACCCGTTCGGGTTCCGTGACAACATCTCGCAGCCCACCATCGCCGGCAGTGGAGTCAGTCCACAGCCCGGCCAGGAGCGCTCGATCGCCGCCGGGGAGTTCATCCTCGGTGAAGACAGCGAGACCGGCGCCCCACTGGGTGTGCCCGAGCCGGCCGAACTGGGGCGGAACGGAACGTACGTCGTGCTGCGCAAGTTCATCAGCCACGTCGGTGCGTTCAACGACTACCTCGCCTCCCAGGAATCGGACAGCGAGGCCCAGCACAAACTCGGGGCCAAGATGTTCGGGCGTTGGCGCAGCGGGGCCCCGCTGGTTCTTGCTCCAGACCAGGACGATGAGGCTCTCGGGGATGACCCCAGCCGGAACAACAACTTCTCATTCAAGGATGACCCAAGGCTGATGTGTCCGCACTCAAGTCACATGCGCCGACTGAATCCCCGGGACAGCCAGCTGACGATTATGACCGACGTCAACATCAAACGCATCATCCGTCGATCGTCGACCTTCGGGCCGGACTGGTCCCCGCAAGTGACGGCTGCTGACGATGCCAGGGAAGACCGCGCATCTACTTCATCTTCATGAGCGCCCGAGCTTTCGACACGATCGAGTTCATGCAACAGGAGTGGATCAACGGCGGCAACTTCGTCGACCTCGGCAGCGAGCGCGACCCCATCGTTGGCAACCATCACGGGGACGAAACCGGCGGGCAATTCACCATGCCAGCGGAACCTGCCCGAAAACGGATCAACGGCATCACCACGTTCAACCGGATGTCCGGGGGCGAGTACCTTTTCGCACCGTCCTTGTCAGCATTGAAATGGCTCGGTAACCAAGGCTGGAGTAGGTGAGACTGTAACCAGGTTGCCGTCGGCCACGTTTGCCCTAGCGGCCCGCGGGATCCCCAACAGCGGGCAAGCCGGACGGAGCCAGTCACTGAGCTCAAGGACGATCACGGGGTTGCCTTGGAACCCGGAGGTGTTAGATCGCCTTCATGGCCTTGGATGAGTCACGATACTCCGCACAGCGAGTCGTCGTTCAAGGCCTGAACCGTGCTCCGGGTTCCTCACGGATTCACTGCGTCACGGGGAGACGGAAATGCTCCGATGACAGATGATGAAGCGCGTCTCATGATACCGGTGGCGTAACTCACTAGGATGGGTGGTTGATCCAATGGATCAGCCACGTCCGTCCATCTCGAATCAAGGAGTCTTGAATAATGAGTTTCAACGTCTATCTTTCCGGAGAGATCCACACTGACTGGCGCGAGGAGATCCAGCGCGGTGCCGAAGCCGCCGGCTTGGACGTCGTCTTCACCGCACCGGTGACTGACCACCCCGCCAGCGATGCCGCCGGCGACTACCTGGGGGAGACCTCCACCCAGTTCTGGCGTGATCACCAGTCCTCCAAGATCAACGCCATTCGTACCCGCACCCTGATTGAAAAGGCGGACTTCGTTGTGGTGCGTTTCGGCGACAAGTACAAGCAGTGGAACGCAGCCTTCGATGCTGGCTACTGTGCGGCGTTGGGCAAGCCTTACGTGACCCTGCACGATGAAGATATCGTCCACCCGCTCAAGGAGGTTGACGCCGAGGCGCAGCTGGTGCAAGACCACCGACCAGGTAGTGGAAACACTGCGCTACGTGCTCCAGGACTGAACCGGGGGAATGAGTCCGCGGGGGTAACGAACCTGCCCCGGCAGAGCGGTGATCTCAGGCGCCGACCTCGTTCCACGATTGACGGACCTGGCTCCTGGGATAACACCCTTGGGCGCGACAGTGTTCGAGCGCTTCCCCGCCCGGCTGTTGCCGGTGATTGGGGCGGGGGCGCGGTTGAAGCCGGGACGGCTTGAAGCCGTTCGGCGTGACGCGTGGCCTCAGAACAGCGGCCAGGGCACTGCCGGCATCTGGCCGCGTGGGGCTGGAAACAGTCCTGCCATGCTGATCTGCAGGCATCGCCTCGCCAACGCGGCGATCTCCTCGGCGCTCAACAGTCCCTCCAGCCTTTGGCCGAGTTCGCCGGAAAGCGCCTGGTTCACTCGCTTGATCCCCGCCACCTCTTCGGCGCTCAGGGATTCACCCCACCAACCCCACAGGACCGTGCGCAGCTTGTGTTCATGGTGAAAGGTGAGTCCGTGATCCACACCGTACCGGTGTCCATGGGGCATGGCCAGAATGTGGTTGCCCTTGCGGTCGGCATTGTTGACGATGGCGTCGAATACCGCCATGCGTCTTAGCTCGGGGGTGTCCTCGTGGATGAGCACGATGATCTGTCCGCTCTCATCCTGGCCCTTGAGAACGTGCTTCCAGCCGTTCTGCGATACCTGATGCTCCGGCAGTAGGTCTACGGGGCTCTGCTCGGGATCGGGTTCTTTCCACAGCTGCACCATCCCCTCGCCCAGCGGCCCATCGCGCAGCCAGGTGTGCGGCACGACGTCCCACCCGAGAGTTTGTGAAATCAGGTAGGAGGCAACCTCCCTGTGGGCCAGCGACCCTTCAGGAAAATCCCACAGCGGCTTTTCTCCTGCGATGTTTATAGACGACCTGCGTCTTGCCGATGCTGCCCAGGAACGTGGCGTTCGATGCGCTCGTGATGCGGCCGGTGAGACGCAGCTCGGCTTCCACCAAGTCCGGTGTAGGCATCAGAGATCTTCAGGAGCGCAGATGTGCCCCTCGGGGTCCATCGGGTAACCACAGCGAGGGCACATCGGCCGGCCGGCCGCCACGATCTCGCGGGTGCGTTTTGCGAAGGCACGGGCCGTTCCAACCGGTATGCGTACGAGCAACATTTCTTCCTCTTCAGCGCTCTCGTCCTCGCTCAGTGGGTGGAACTCCATGACAACCTGGGCTGTGGAGGGGTCCCAGCCCAAAGTAATGGCACCGAGGCGGAACTGCACCTGGACGTCGTCTAGAGGCTCATTGTCGACAAGCTCGATGGGAGTCCCCGACGGCACACTGAAGCGATTGCCTGCAACCGTGCTCAACTGGTCAAGGACCTCGTCAATCTTTTCCGCGAGCGCAGCTGATTGCTGTTTCTCCAAGGCCACGGACACCAGTTGTCTACCGGCGCGCACCTGCAGATAGAACGCACGAGACCCCGGCGAACCGATGGCGCCAACGACAACACGATCTGGCCAAGAAAACTCGTGAACACGTGTAGACATGTGTGTATTCTAGGCCGATTTGGTCGATGATGTCTGGTGTCCCGAGCCGCCACCCACCGCAGCATCGCCGGCGCTGATTCCCTTGGCCAACCAAGACAAATCGCCAGCTTCGGTATTGATCGCGTACACACTTGGGCGAGGCCCTCCGTACCGCACAATGGAGACCGATGCCGGGCCCACGTTGATGCGCTGGAACAGGTCCAGATGCATGCCCAGCGCGTCCGCGAGCACCGACTTGATGATGTCGCCATGACTGACTGCCGCCCAAAGGGCATTGTCCATGCTCGGCCTCGAATGCCGCATCATGGCGACGGATTGCGGCCACCGAGCGCGACTGCATCGCGGCCAGGGACTCGCCATCCGGAAACGTCACGGCGGAAGGTTGCGACTGCACCACCGACCACAGGTTTTCGGTCACAAGCTCGCTGAGTTGGCGGCCCTGCCACTGGCCGTAGTCACACTCGGTCAAGTCGGGATCAACGGGAGCAGCCGGTGCCTGGCGTTGCCGATTAAGGATGAACTGGCTGGTCTGCCGGCACCGTTCGAGGGGACTGGACACGACTGCGGCAAGGGGCACCGCTGCCAACCGTTCTCCGGTCAGGGCCGCTTGATCCCGTCCGGCTTCATCCAGGGTGACGCCATCCATCCGTCCGGCCAACATCCCAGCGGCGTTGGCTGTGGAGCGGCCGTGCCGCACGAGTAATACTGTCGCCATGCCCTCAGCCTAATCATTCGGTGCGCGCAAACCCACCGGCACGCAGATCATGCCAGCGTGGCTGACTTGATCGGTCGCCTGCCGTGGCGGGCAGCCGACAGGGCACAGCTCTAGGAATCGACGTGGCATCACGAACGTCTCCTTTTGTCGAGTCGGCTTTTGGAGGACAATGGACGAATAAAGTCTCTGCAACCATTGGAACAGGCGTTTTCTGAGGAAGGCAGGAACCCCATGGGCCCCGGTGTCTCCGATGCCAACCTTGGCTGTGGCTCCTCGGGGCCCTTGACGGCAGTGGTGGGCAAGAGAAGGCCCCCGGCATTGCATGTCATGAGCTGGAACATTCGGTGCCGCATGCAGTACCTCTTCCAACGCGAAGCCGATCAATGGGGGGTGAGGGCGCCTCGACTTCGCGCACTGCTGGAAGCGGAGCAGCCTGCCTACTGGGGGTGCAGGAGGCCCTTGCCGATCAAGTGGATTTCCTCATCGAATCCTTGGGCGGGACCTATCGAGCGATCGGTCATGGGCGGGATCGTCAACGAGCAGACGAACAATGCCCGATCATCTACGATGCCCAAAGACTGGAGCTGCTTTCCTGGGAACAAAAGGCCCTGTCGAATCACCCGGCCCAACCCGGCTCGATGTCCTGGGGAAACCTTGTTCCCCGGGTACTCATCGAGGCACTTTTCCAGGACCGTGGAACCGGCCAGCGCCTACAGATGATCAACACACACTTCGATCATCTGTCCGCGCATTCTCGGCTCCGCTCCGCTCAGGTGATCGCCCGGCTGGTGAGGGGCAGCGAGCACCCGACGGTTGTCACCGGTGACCTCAATGCACGTCCTGGGTCGGCGCCGCTGGCCCAGTTGCTCTGCGAAAATACGCTCCTCGATTCGCTGGACGCCGCACCACGACGGGTGGCTACACAGTGGGGAACGTTCGCCGCCTACCGTGCACCGACATCCCGGCGTCCCCGGGTTGATTGGATTTTGGTGTCCCCAGATCTTCTGGTCCGCAGCCCAGGCATCAACGGAAGGCAATACGGCGGGGGATGGGGGTCTGATCATCTGCCCGTGCAGGCGGTAATCGAAGTGCCCATTGCCGGCCTGCCGCATCCCCACCCTGAGCCTGGCCAGCACCAAGCCTGAACCTCACCGTCGGTCTTTCTTGGTCGTTGGACGGAACGGCACTGTCTCCGGCGGGTCGCTGGGCCTTCCGGTTATCGCTCTCTTGAAGAAAGCTGCGAGCGGCTATGCCTGCGCTGAAGCCAGGATAGGCTGTGCACTGTGCTGGACATTCTGTTTGCCGCACAGCAGCGGCTCTTCGACCTAGACAATCCGCGGGATGTCGCGGTCGCGACCATCGTCGCGGTCCAGGGCTCCGCCCCTCGGCCCATCGGAACCTCCATGCTCGTCGACTCGACGGGAGCGGTCCAGGGTTCCCTGAGCGGAGGATGCGTCGAGGGCGCCGTGTTCGAGGCCTGCCAAGACGCCCTGGCCAGCGGTGAGCCGGCCGTACACACCTTCGGGTACAGCGATGAGGACGCCTTCGCGGTTGGCCTGATGTGCGGCGGGGCCATCGAGGTCCTGGTGCAGCCCTTCCGCGCCGGGGG
>NZ_BAXF01000038.1:0-12638 GCF_001310435.1 Arthrobacter sp. JCM 19049
CCGGCATCCAGCAGGTGCAGCGGCGCCTGGTCCCCCGGCACCTGGCGGCGGCGATGATGGCCTCGGCCAGCGGCAGGTAGTGTCCGGCCTCGAGGAAGGCCGCCCGGGCGGCGACCATCGGCGCAGTGTCCTCAACGAAGTTCGTGCCCTTGCCGGTCAGGAAGTTGAAGTACCCCTGCTTAGCGGCATCAAAACGGTGCCCGTTGTCGCAGCGCAGGCTCGGGCGCGAGTCTGCGAACCGCTCCAGGGGAAACTGGCACAGCGGGCAACGCAAAGTCGTGGATGGCATCAGAACCCCAGCAGGCTGCGCGCCTGGTCCAGGTCGAACCCCGGGTAGCGGAAGGCCTCGGAGGCACAGACCAGGGAGCGGGTCTCGGCCCGGTCAATGTAGACCGTGCCGCACAGGTGATCGATCTCGTGCTGCACGATGCGCGCCTGCCAGCCGGAGAAGTCGCGTTCCTGCGGGTTGCCGTCACGGTCCAGATAGCTGGCGTGCACGGCGGTGGGGCGACTGACTACGGCCTGGAAACCGCTGAAGGACAGGCACCCCTCGTAGAACGCCGCCTGACGCGCGCCGATCGGGGTATAGCCCGGATTGATGAACTCCAGGTAGTCCAGGGGCTCGCGCTCCCGCTCGCGGGCGGCGTCCGCGTCGATTGGATACCGGTCCTCCAGCACGGCCAGCTGCAGCGGAATGCCCAGCTGCACGGCCGCCAACCCGACACCGGGAGCAGCGTGCATGGCGTGGCGCATGACCAGCAGCAGTTCGTTCAGGATCGGCGCATCCAATTGGCCGTCGTAGGGCAGCGCCGGCTGGCGCAGGGCCGGGTGGCCCAACTGCACGATGGGCGCCACGTTCTGCTGCGCGTGCTGCAGCACCTGCTCGACGATCTGCCCCAACTTCTCCGGGCCGAGTTCGCTATAGTCCATGGTTCCTAGTATTTCCGATGCCCAGCCGCTGCGGAAACCGGCAGCTGGGCCAGGCGGGAGAGCAGCCGGTCGCGTTCGATGCCCTGCAGGGCCTGGCCCAGACGGTGCAGGTTATCCGCGCAGTACAGGTGCACTTCCCGGTTGTGGTCATAAAGCACGTCGATCAGGTTCGCGAATCGGCGCTGTTCATCCACGGGCATGTCCGCCACCGCGGGAATGTCGGTGATGATCCAGTGTTCGAAGCGACGGCTCATCTCCAGGTAGTCACGGGTGTTGCGGCGGGTGCGGCACAGCTGGTCAAAGGACGTGCGCAGCCCGGTGCCCTGCATGTACACCGGTTCGATCTCCTCGTAGCCAACGCGCAGAGTGGTTCGCGGGGTGGTCGGGGCCGGGGGAGTAGCCCCAACGTTCAGGCTTCCGACCCGGTAGCCGCTGGCCGCCGAGACGGTCGTGGGCACCGTGCGGTAGTCCAGCCGGTGATCCAGTTCGTGAACCAGGAAGCTGCTGCGCACAACGGCAATGGTGGGCTCGATCAGATGGTGGAAATACGGGTCATCCAAGAGGAATTCCGGCGCGTAGTTCGAGGTGGTGATCAGCCTGATCCGGTGCTCCTGGCAGTAGCGACCAGCCGCGCCATGAACATCGCATCCCCGGGCTCAACGCAGTGGAACTCATCGAAGCACAGGACCTCCAAACCCGACAGCTCACGCTGCAGACCGCGCATGAAGATTGATCCCTTGGGGCCGGTTTCCGAAGCACCGGCCCGACTGACCGCATCAAAGAACTCGTGGAAATGCATCCGTACGCTGCTGGCAGGATCCAGGGTCTGCATCAGGCGTCCAGGATCATGGTTTTTCCGCGCCCGGGTGGGCCGTAGATGTAGCAGCCGGTCGGTGCCGTCTCGTTAGCCCCCGGTCCAACAGCCGGGATAGCGCCCCCATTAGCTCCATCTGGGATTCATCTGGGGTAATGGCCTGGCGTTCCAGGAGGTGGGTGAGCATTTGCTGGCGTTCGGTGCAACTAATTCGTCCCAGGGCTATCGGGGCTTCAGAGGCATGCATCCCACCAGTTTGCCAGCAGCTTCCGGCCACTCAAATCGGCCCCGTGCTCCCATCCAGTGCTCCGCAGCGCCGAGTCGTCTGATATCCAGTAGCGATAAACCTAAAAACACAGGTCAAAGCGGGGTTGGTAGTGGAATAATGGTTTCACCTCAGGGGAGTGGGCGGCACTATTGCTCGCAGGTGTGCTGCAGGTCATTTGCTGATGACCCCTCGCCATATCGTGGGCTGGTGCCCATAATGGGTAGCACCAGGGCGTGCATGGAACCGGTATCGGTTCCGTGGAACTGCGGTGGATGTTCGGGGAGAGTGAGTGAAATGACCGACTATGCCGTAACACCTGCTCGTGATGTGATCATTTCCAACGAGCTGCTGGAGATGTCGATGACGGTGCTGAAAACGTTGGCTGACCCGGCTCGGCTGCAGATGCTGTGGGCGTTGTCGTCATCCGATCACACCCTGTCGGAACTGTCGCAGTTTGTGGGTGTCAGCCCATCGGTGGCCAGCCAGCTGCTCTCACGGCTGCGAACCAAGGGTGTGCTTCAGACGCGCAAGGAAGGTCGGCACATGGTCTATTCCATGAGCGACGAGCGGCTCAAGCAGTTCATCGCACAGACGCTGAACTTCGCGGACTACCGGCTCGACGTGGCAAATGCGGAACCCGAGGATGAGGACTAAAGGCGGAATCCAGGCAGCATCATTCCAGCGCAGGAACTTGCCGACCCAAGGCCCGGTATTGGTGCTACTACCCCGATAATCCTCAGTTCCATAAAGAGCCGATAATCTACATTATGTAAAGTAGAGGATTTCAGAATGCCCTTGAGGGCTCCCCTTGGTGACCTCTTGTCGCCTGCTACGTGCTCCCATCACGTGGCACCAATCGGCCATCAGACAACCCGGATTAGACACCTTCGATGCGCTTGCTGGCGATCAATCGGATTCATTACACGGCGATATGGCGCACGATGCGTTGGCTTCGGCTTCGCAGGCGGGCACGAGAATGCGCAGGTTCACGAACTGACAAGCGCGCACCGAAGAGGCCAATGACAGTGCGTGGGAACATCGCCACTTTGCGTTCGTTGGTGCCGCGGGTTCCAGGGGCCGCTCCCCTGGCCATCTCGCGATCCCAGCTGTGTCCAGAAGCCATACCCCGGATTCGCGTGCATGCAGAAGATGAAAGGAAACTGATAGGAAATCGGCCATCCTTGAATATCCCCGTCTGATCCCTCCATGGTGGAGAAAGTGTTCAATTCAATGGGGAACTTAAGGTAGGAACATGTGCCGTTTGTTCGGGATGCACGCAGGTAACGATCGAGCGAGGGCAACCTTCTGGCTGCTGCACGCGGCAAATAGCCTGGCGATTCAAAGCATTATGAACCGGATGGCACCGGGGTGGGCACGTTTGACGCATCGGGGCACGCCATCGTGAACAAGCAGCCACTCACGGCCTGGAAGGACCGTGAGTTCGCCCAGGAAGCGAAGAACCTGAAGAGCGAGACGTTCCTGGCCCATGTCCGATATGCCAGCACGGGCGCGCATACGCAGATCAATACGCACCCGTTTGAGGAAGACAATCGGCTTTTTGCGCACAATGGGATTGTCGAGGGCCTGCAGGCCCTCGATGAGCGTCTGGGCGAACTGGGCACGGAGCCGCTGGTGCGCGGCCAAACCGACAGTGAACGGGTCTTTGCATTGATTACTGCTGAGATCCGCAGGGCAAATGGCGATATACGCGCCGGGATCAAGGCAGCCCTGGGATGGATCGCCGAGAATCTGCCGTGTACAGCCTGAACATGATTCTGACCACGGCAGATGAATTGTGGGCAGTGCGCTATCCCGAGACGCACGAACTCTATGTCCTGGACCGAACTTCCAAGAGCGGCGGTGAGGACCACGCCCTGGTGGCCGACAGCCGTCGAATTCGGACGCACAGCCCTGAACTGGCTGACCGTCATGTGGTCATAGTCGCCACCGAGAAGATGACCGACCATGATGACTGGCGGCTGCTTGAATCTGGCGAACTGATTCGGGTCGGTGAAGACCTGCGGGTTTCCAGCGAGGTCATCTTTGAGCAACCTCCGCGGCACCTGCTGAAGCTGGAACACCTGGATCAAAAGGCGGCAGCCTCGCAACATCCACCGAAGACTGCTTAACAGCTCTGGTGCAGGGTGATTGGGTGCCGCTGATGGTGCCTCGCTAGGGAGGATGACAGGGGCTGCGCCAGGAAAAACCGGTCCCACTCCCCTGTTTGCAATGTGCATGAGTGGTTGCAATGTGCATGAGCTAACACGGTGGCGGTGTGTGCGAGGACAGGCAGGGCGTGGCGGGCGACCTAAGATAGAGGCATGACTGCCAAAGTTCGCTCATGGCCATGGTGGGTTCTGCTTGATGTGGTTCTCGTCGTTATTTTTGCCACCTTGGGGCGCCGTTCGCACGAGCACTCCTTGTCCGTGGCGGGTATCGCCGAAACGGCCGCGCCTTTTGTGCTGGCCTACCTGGCCATGACGCTGATTTCCCGTCCTTGGCTCACCATCAACCGCATTTGGCCTACCGGCGTTCTGGTCTGGGTAGGGACCGTGGTTCTTGGCATTGCCCTGCGGCTTGCCTTTGGCTCCACCGCTGCGGTGCCGTTCATCATTGTTGCGGCCGTAGTCCTTGGCGTCTTCCTGATCGGCCGTCGCTTGTTGACCCGCCTGCTGACTCGTAGCTCAGCCGAGCAGCATTAGGCCCAACCCGTAGGCCCCGGCCGCACACAGGCTGCTGCTGAAGGTTCCAAGAATGAACTGCTCGGCCGCGTTGTGGTCTTTCAGTTCCGAGAACCGGCCCAAGCCCTTGATCGCCAAGATGACGGCAATGCCCTCAGGCCAGTTGGCCCAGAGGGTACAGACGAAGGCCGTGCGCTCGAGCAGGCCAATCCACAGTCCGCCGCGCAGGGGCGACTCCCCCGCTGGCGACTTGGTTTTCCGTGCCTGGTGATTGGCCGCCAGATGAAAGACCAGCTCCGTGTAGGGGCTCCCGATTGCCACGGCGAAGACGACCGAGGTGGTGACGACCAGAACGAAGGGCACTGCCGCGGCGTCGGGATCGTGCATCGCGATCACCGCAACGATGGCCGCTGCCAGCGCAATGGCGAAGGAGATCACCGTCAGGCCAACCTTCAGTGGCGTGGGACGCTTTGCTGGCTTGAGCAGATGCGTGCCGGCGGCAACCACGGTGGAGGCCAGCATGAGAAGGAAGGCCGCCCAGGTCATGACTTCTCCCCCGGCTCAATCAGCTTGCCCAGGGCCTTCGCCGATTCGAGCATCATGCGATTGGTTTCAAACCAAAGGCTTGACGCCAGGCGCATGGACACCGCCTGCTGGGTGATCCCCAATTCCTTGGCCACCTCGCTCTGGGTCATCCCCCGGTCCATCAACAGGCCGGCTTCCCAGGAGGTGCTGCGGCGCTTGGCGACGATGCTGGCCGTCAGCTGCAGCTCCGCCTCGAGCCGCTCCGTCTCTGGATGGGCGGAGCTCACCGCGATGTTCCCGGCTGCTCGCTTGGCGCGTTCCACCGCATCCCGGGCGTGTTCAAAGGCCGCGCCGCGCCCGGCCCGTGTCTCCTTCGGCAAGGGCAGTTCCACCTCGCCAAACCCGACTCCCACGCTCCACTCCCCTGAGGCTGCGAGCATGACGGCCAGGTGTACCGCTTCGCCGGCGTGATCCAGCACGCCCTGAACCTCATCGCCAGCGGTACGCTGGAACGGACGCAGCGGTCCGACGGTGGAGTTGGCGTTTTCGATCAAGCGCTCAACCTTGTCCTCGCTTTTGCGGGAACCGCGCTGATCAACGGTCAAAACAATCATGCCACAAGGTTACAACTTTGTAATCCAACGCACAAACCCGAAGCTTTGTGCAACCAGTCTTTTCTTGGGGGCGCCCGAATGAGGTCGATCACGCCCGTGGATTAGACTTAATCTAGGTTCCCGGCCGATTTGGCCTTCCGCATCACTCCAGAGAGGTACTCATGGTCACCGCGTTCGTCATGATCCAGACAGCCACGGACAGCATCCCCGAATGCGCACAGCAGATCTCGGAGATCGAGGGGATCAGCGAGGTGTATTCGGTAGCCGGTGACTGGGACTTGATCGCCATTGCCCGGGTGCGGCGGCATGACGATCTGGCCACCGTCATCCCCAATGAGCTGTCCAAGGTTCCCGGAGTTCGCGCTACCCAGACCCACATTGCCTTCCGCGCCTACTCCAGCCATGACCTGGAAGCGGCCTTCTCGCTGGGACTGGACGACTAGCGCTCTCCCCCACGACAGACGCGCAAGGCGTCTGCATCAGCCCAGGGCTTGTGCAGACGCCTTGCGCGTTTTGGTTTCCGGTGGTTCAGGGAGCAGCTAGCGGCTGCTCTGCTTTGCGTTCTGGTTGGCCTCAGCCCACCGCTGTAGGGCCTGCGCCGCAGCGCCGCTGTCAATTGACTGCTCGGCCCGGCGCATGGCCGCGGAAATCCGCTCATTGAAGCTGCCCTCAGCTTGCTCGTCGTAGGCGACGATTCCCACCGCTGCATTCAACACGACGGTGTCCCGCACCGGGCCAGCGGCGCCGTTGAGGACGTCGTGCACAACCCGGGCGTTGTGTACGGCATCGGCCCCGCGCAGCTGATCCAGCGTGGTGCGCTCAATGCCCACCTCGCTGGCATCGAACATGAACTCCTGGACCTTGCCCTGACGCACTTCCCAGACGCGGTTCGATGCCGTGGTGGTCATTTCATCCAGCCCGTCCTCGCCGCGGAACACCAGGCCGCGAGCTCCCCTGGCCGCCAGCACGCCGGCCATGATCGGCGCCATGCGCAGATCCGAGCAGCCGATCGCGGAGGCCGAGGGCAGCGCCGGGTTGGTCAGCGGTCCCAGGAAGTTGAAGGCGGTGGGGATGCGCAGCTCGCGGCGGGCCACGGCCACGTGGCGCATGGAGGGGTGGAAGAGGTTCGCGAAGCAGAAGCGATGCCGGACTGTTCGTACACCCAGGCAGGCGCTCCACCGGAACATCCAGGTTCACCCCCAGGACCTCGAGCACGTCGGCCGATCCGGAAGATGAGGAGGAAGCCCGGTTGCCGTGCTTGACCATCTTCACCTCGGCACCGGAGCACACCAGGGTGGCCATGGTGGAAATGTTCACCGTGTTCTGCCGGTCTCCCCCGGTGCCCACAATGTCTAGGGTTTGTCCCTCGATGTGAATCTTGCGGGCATTGGCCACCATGGAGTCGACCAGGCCGGTCAATTCGGCGATGGTTTCACCCTTGGAGCGCAGGGCCACCAGGAAGCCGGCGATCTGCACATCGGTGGCGTTGCCGGACATGATTTCATTCATCGCCCAGGCGGCCTCATCGCGCTGCAAATCCCGGCCGCTTATCAGGGCGGAAAGCAAGCTCGGCCAAGTGGGGAACTTTTGGGAAGACTGGGTCGTTGACACGAGTACAAGCTTAATGAGGAAGCGCGCCGGGCTGCCACTTCATTGCGTCGCATGAGTCACACCAAAAGCCAGAATTCCGGGCAAAATAGCGGATAATTACGGAACAATCACGTTGCTTAAGTCCTGCAACACGGCCCCCGGCGCGACACGGCTCTACAAATTGTAGAAACAGTTTCTCGGCTACTTCCGCGAGTTTCCGGGCTTGTGGCCGAGGTGTGGTGCAAAAAACCACTGTCACGTGCCTTTTGCATTGGTATCTTCGGTCCGTTTAGAGACATAATGACAGTGTGACAACTGCGACTCATGCCCCAAATACACCGGTGCCAAGTGCACCGAACCGCCCCAATATGGCGTCGGTGGGAACGATGGTGTGGCTCTCCAGCGAGCTCATGTTCTTCGCCGCCCTCTTCGCCATGTACTTCAGCCTGCGCGCTGCCGCGCCAGAGCTCTGGGCGAATGAAACTGCCAAACTCAACGTGCCTTTCGCGCTGACCAACACCTTGATTCTTGTTGCCAGCTCGTTCACCTGCCAGATGGGTGTCTTCCGCGCCGAGGAGTTCAAGGCCCGCCGTTCCGGTGGCGTCTTCAACTTCAAGGAGTGGGGAATGATTGAATGGTTCATCCTGACCTTCATCATGGGATCCATCTTCGTCTCGGTCCAGGCATATGAATACGCCATGCTCGTTCACGAGGGTGTGGCTATGAGCTCGAACTCCTACGCTTCGGCCTTCTACATCACCACCGGCTTCCACGGCTTGCACGTGCTCGGTGGCCTGATTGCGTTCCTGCTGATCATCAGCCGTGCGATGCTGGCCAAGAAGTTCGGCCACTTCGAGGCGACTGGCGGAATCGTTGTGTCCTACTACTGGCACTTCGTTGACGTCGTGTGGATCGCCCTGTTCGCGATCATCTACTTCCTGAAGTAGGCAACTAACAATCATCAGTTGCCTCCATAGAAGTAGGGCAACACCACACCAAGAAATAAGTGAGGAACCAGCAAAGTGAAGGCTCTTTCGAAAAAGCGCCGCCACCCGCTCGCCGCTGTGGCTCTGCTGTTGTTTGGTCTGCTGGTCACCGGCAGCCTCTACACTGCAGCGGGCAGCATCAACGAAGCAAAGGCGGCCACCGCGACCGCTTCGGCTGCAGACATCCAGGAAGGTCAGAAGCTGTTCGTTGCGAACTGCGCGACCTGCCACGGGATGAACGCCGAAGGCACTGACTCTGGACCGACCCTGATCGGCGTGGGCGCAGCCTCCGTTGACTTCCAGGTGGGCACCGGCCGCATGCCGATGCAGATGCAGGGCCCGCAGGCCCAGATCAAGCCGGTCCAGTTCGATGACGAGCAGATTTCGCAGCTCGCAGCCTACGTGGCCAGCCTGGGTGCCGGCCCGGCGATCCCGGACGAAGAGTACCTGGACACCGAGAAGGGTGACGCTGCCCATGGCGGTACCGTCTTCCGCGTCAACTGCGCCATGTGCCACAACGCTGCGGCAGCCGGTGGTGCTCTGACCCGCGGTAAGTTCGCACCAACCTGGCCGGTGTCTCTGAAAAGCACATTTACGAAGCGATGGTTACCGGACCGCAGAACATGCCGGTCTTCAACGATTCGAACATCACCCCCGAAGAGAAGCGTGACGTCATCACCTTCCTGAAGACCATTGAAGCCAACGGCACTGCCGGTGGCGCCGCCCTGGGTGGCCTTGGTCCGGTGGCTGAGGGTCTGTTCGTTTGGACCGCCGGATTGGGCATCATCATCGGCTTCGCCGTTTGGTTGACCTCGCGTCCTTCCTAAGACGCCCACGGCTTCGGCCGACCCCATCACTACGTACATTAAATTCTTGAGAGAAGGATGAGAGACAACATGGGCAACCATAGTCACGGGAGTCCCGAAGACTCGGGCACCGTTGCTAAGGCTGACGATGTGCTCAGGATCGGTTCCCGGATCCGGGTCTACCACCGCACCGTCCGCGCATCGCAGACCGCGACCCGCGCCAAGCCAAGCGACACGAGCGCCAAGTAGCGCTGCTATTCATTATCTCCATCATCGGAACCGTGCTGTTCTTCGTGGCCTACTTCGTGCTGGGCCACCTGGGCGACATGACCTTCGCCGAACTGCGCGTGCAGAACGCCATGCTCGGCCTGGGCACCACCTTCGCGATGCTGGGCATCGGTGTGGGCATCGTTCACTGGGCCCGTACCCTGATGCCGGACCACGAGCTGGTCGAAGAGCGTCACGAAATCCGTTCCGAGGAGGACCGCCAGGACGCCGCCGAGATCGTTGACACGATCCTGGAAGAGTCCGGCATCAAGCGCCGCCCGCTGATTCGCAACACCCTGATCGGTGCGCTGGCACTGGCCCCGATCCCGGCGATCTTCTACATGCGCGACCTGGAGCGCTCGGGCAAGACCGCCCACCAGATGGTCGACCAGCTGCGCCACACCATGTGGGACACCGGCGTCCGTCTGACCCGCGACCCCTCCGGCACCCCGATCAAGGCCGCCGACGTGCAGATCGGCTCCGCCCTGCACGTAATTCCCGAAGGCCTGAACGACGCCGAGCAGCCGCTGAACGAGAAGGCCAAGGCCGTTGTGCTGGTCATGCGCATGGATCCGGCCGAGATGCAGATCTCGGAAGGCCGCGAGGACTGGCACGTGGATGGCATCGTCGCCTACTCGAAGATCTGCACCCACGTGGGCTGCCCGATCGCGCTGTACGAACAGCACACCCACACCTGCTGTGCCCGTGCCACCAGTCGACCTTCGACCTGACCCAGGAATGCAAGGTCATCTTCGGCCCGGCCGGTCACGCACTTCCGCAGCTGCCGATCATGGTTGACTCCGAAGGCTACCTGGTAGCCCGCAGTGACTTCCACGAGCCGGTTGGCCCGAGCTACTGGGAGCGTGGTTAGTCATGTCAACGAACGCTGAGTTCACTGCCAAGACCCGCACCGGCCGCATCACCAACTTCGTGGATTCCCGCGTGGGTGGTTCGGCCATCGTCAAGGAATTCGGCCGCAAGGTCTTCCCTGACCACTGGTCATTCATGTTCGGTGAAGTCGCCCTGTACACCTTCGTACTGCTGGTGCTTTCCGGAACGTTCCTGACCTTCTTCTTCGATCCGTCGATGACCCACATCGTCTACAACGGCTCCTACGTGCCGCTGAAGGGCACCGGGATGTCGGTGGCCATGCAGTCCACCATGGACATCTCCTTCGATGTGCGCGGCGGCCTGTTCATGCGACAGATCCACCACTGGTCCGCGCTGCTGTTCGTGGCCTCGGTTTCGGTGCACATGCTGCGCGTGTTCTTCACCGGTGCGTTCCGTCGCCCGCGCGAACTGAACTGGGTCGTCGGCTGTGTGCTGTTGATCCTGGGCCTGGCTGCCGGCTTCACCGGCTACTCGCTGCCCGATGACCTGCTCTCCGGTAACGGTCTGCGCATCATCGACGGCGTGATCAAGGCGCTGCCGATCGTTGGTACCTACATCTCGATGTTCTTCTTCGGTGGCGAGTTCCCGGGCGAGGATGTCATCCCGCGCCTGTACTCGCTGCACATCATGGTCGTGCCGGCGCTGATCATCATGATGGTGGTTATCCACCTGTTCATGGTTGTCACCCACAAGCACACCCAGTACCCCGGCCCGGGCCGCACCAACAACAACGTTGTCGGCTTCCCGGTTGGCCCGGTGTACGCTGCCAAGCTGGTGGATTCTTCTTCATCATCTTCGGCATCGTGGCTTCATCGCAGGCTTCTTCCAGATCAACGCGATCTGGAACTACGGTCCGTACGACCCCTCCCCGGTGTCGGCCGGTACCCAGCCTGACTGGTACATCGGTTTCGTTGACGGCGCCCTGCGTCTGATGCCCGGCGTGCTTGGCAACTTCTCGTTCGAATGGGTCATTCCGTTCCCATGGGGCGACAACACCCTGGTGCTCTCGGTGCTGCTGCCGGCCCTGGTTCCGGCAGGCATCCTGTTCGCGGTCATGTTCACCTGGCCGTGGATCGAACGCTGGGTCACCAAGGACAACCGCGAGCACCACGTGCTGGACCGTCCGCGCAACGCGCCGTTCCGCACCGCCGTGGGCATGGCCGGTGTGGTCTGGTACTGCACCATGTGGGCCGCTGCGTCCTCGGACCTGATGGCCACCCACTTCCATGTGTCGCTGAACGACGTGACCTACTGGCTGCGCGTGCTGTTCATCGTGGGACCGTTCGTCGCGTTCTTCGTGACCCGCCGCATCTGCCTCTCGCTGCAGCGCAAGGACCGGGAAACCGTCCTGCACGGCCGCGAGACCGGCACCATCCAGATGTCGCCGGAGGGCGGCTTCGCGGAGAAGCATGAGGAGCTGGATGCGTACACCCTGTACCATCTGACCAACTTCGAGGACCGCAAGTTCATCCCGGCCGAGCCGGATGCTGCAGGACACATCTCCCGCCAGGAGAAGCGTCGTGCGAAGTGGTCGAAGTTCTTCTTCGAAGATCGCGTCGCCCCTGTCACCCCGAAGGAGCTGGAAGCAGCACACGCTGCCCACGGCCACCATGAGGTCGAAGGTGCAATCGACAGCGCATCCATCGAGAAGTAAGCTCGAAACGCATTAGTCACATCTAAAACGGTGGGACCCGCAGCCAGCGGGTCCCACCGTTTTCGTTTAACCACTGGCCACTACCCCGCCATGACCAACCCAAGGCCAGCGCTTGGCGGCGGCTCAGCAAGCCGCCAGCCCGCCGCACGCCGATCCCCTGCGCGAACCGGTTCAGGCCGCTGCGCGGAAACCGGTGCGCTGGCCACCGACACCGCTGCTGGCACTACGGTGTGGGAAAAGCCTCTACTGAACTCTGCCACTGGAATCGTCCCGACCCGTCAGGCGCTCACTGAGATGATCCAACGCCAGCGCGACCTGCCCTGGATCCCGCAAAATCCCAGATGCCCCAGCTGCAGTCGCTGCGCGGGCCAGCCGGCTGACACCGCCCGCTCCCAGTCCCCCAGATAACCATCGCTCAGCAGAAGATATCCAGCCGTCGCTTGCGCGCTCCAGCCTTCGGGCAGGGGAAGACGTTCATCCACGTAGGAGGCCGCCACGCGCGGACAGTGCTCATCCAGCTGCGCGAAGTCCGCATCGCTGTTCACCAGGGCCCGCACGCTCTCCCGCAGCCACCAGCGCGACCAGCGCGGTAGCAGGCCTGCCTCCGCCCTG
>NZ_BAXF01000039.1:0-12322 GCF_001310435.1 Arthrobacter sp. JCM 19049
CCCGACCGGCCGGCAGCCAGGAGAAGCTGGTGCGTCCGGCTCCGAAGGCCAAAGTGCGCAAGGCCCGGCTGCTGGTGTCGAAGGTGGAGCCGTTCTCGGTGCTCAAGCTCGCCTTCCTGCTTTCGGTCGCCTTCGGCGTGGTCACCGTGGTGGCCGCGGTGGCGTTCTGGGCGGTGCTGGATCTGACCGGCACGTTCGACAGCTTCAACCAGCTGATGCGCGACGCGATCGGGGCCGACAGCGGCTTTGACCTGCGTGACGCGTTCTCGCTGGGCCAGGTCGCCTCCTACGCCACCATTCTCTCGGTGGTCAACGTGGTGGTCATTTCAGTGCTCTCGATGCTGGGCGCGGTCCTGTACAACATCGCTGCCTCGCTGGTCGGCGGCGTCGGAGTCACCCTGACCGACGACTAAACACGCACCGCAACGCGCTTTTCGAGCCCTGGAGGGATCTGTGATGGATGCCACCAGGGCTCGATTTGTGTCCGGGCCAAAACCCCGGTAATGTTTTATTTCGTTCCGAAGGGAATGGCAAGGGCGTATAGCTCAGGCGGTTAGAGCGCTTCGCTGATAACGAAGAGGTCCCAAGTTCAAGTCTTGGTACGCCCACGGAAACCTTGCCACTGGGAAAGAGGGAAAATGAAAAAGATCCTGATTCTCGGCTCGATCGCGGCCGCTGCAGCGGTTCTGATCAAGAAGGCCAAGGGTTCTTCGGAAACCAAGGAGACCTGGCAGCAGGTCACCGACAAGGTATCCTGATCTGCGGGGGTATGGCGCAATTGGTAGCGCATCTGCTTTGCAAGCAGAGGGTTAGGGGTTCGAGTCCCCTTACCTCCACCAGCACATAGAATCCCATCCCACACCGGATGGGATTTTTGCTTTAACCACGCCAGGTTCCCGGCGCCTGCCAGGAGAAAACGCTCAGCGGCCCGTCCATGCGTGCTCTGCGGCGGCAACGTAGTGGCCGAGCAGCTGATCCCCGATGCGGCCCCAGGAGCGCTCCTGGACGCTTTCCAGCGCCGCTGCGGAGAACGCCGCGCGCTTGGCGTCATCATAGATCAGATCGGCCACCTGGGAACGCAGCTGCACCAGGTTCCCGGGCTGATACAGCCAGCCGTTGTGCGAGGAAGAGACCAGGTCCACCGGTCCCCCGCGTCCAACCGCCACCACCGGAACCGCACTGGCCATGGCCTCCTGGATGGTCTGGCAGAAGGTCTCCGACTGCCCCGGGTGCACGAACACATCCAGGGAGGCCAACATCTCGGCCAGCTCGATGCCGCGCAGGAAGCCGGGGAAAACGGCACCGGGCAGCTGCTGCTGCAGGCTTTCACGCAACGGCCCGTCACCGACGATCACCAGCCGCGTGCCGGGAAGGCCAGCCAGTACCCGCAGGTCGCCGACCTGCTTCTCCGCTGCCAGGCGTCCCACGTAGCCGATGATCCGCTGTCCGCCGGGCGCCAGGCGCTGCCGCAGTTGCTCGTTTCTTCGCACCGGGGTGAATAGGGCAGTGTCCACGCCCCGGCGCCACAGCTTGACGCGTCCCACCCCCAGCTGCTGCAGCTGCGAACGGGAGAACGTGCTGGGGGCCAGGGTCAGGTCCGCCGCCAGGTGAATGGCCCGCACATGTTCCCACAGCCGGGCCTCGAGCCAGGGCACGCGGTACGGACGGGCATAGGCCGGCACCTCGGTCTGGTAGACCGCCACGGTGGGCAGGCCCAGCTCCCCCGCCGCCCGCAGTGCCCGCCAGCCCAGCACGAAGGGACTGGCCAGGTGGACGACATCCGGGGCCGAGGCGTGGAACATGCGGCGCAACACCCCGACCGGGCCAGCGGCCAACCGGACGCTGGGATAGCTGGCCAGGGACATAGAGGCAGGGTGCGTACCGGAAAGCCGCAGTACTGCCCCGGAACTCCCCTCCCGCGACGCTGCAGCGCCTGGGAGGCGGCAGGGGCGATCACCTCGGCCTCGTGGCCGGTGGCCCGCAGATGCTCCAGGGTGCGCAGCACCGAATTGGTGACTCCGTTGGTGTGGGGCAGGAACGATTCGGCAACGATGCTAACCTTCACGCCACCCATCGTGGAAGGCGCATATGGCCGCTTCATGAACCGCTCGGCTCCCCGGGATGAACTTCGCGTTCGTGCACCGCCGTGCCATGATATTGCACATGCCCACGCACGACCCATATACCGCTGATGCCGCGCAGGAAAACGAAACCCGCAGTGCACGCACCGCGGTACTGCTCTTTCCGGCCTTGATCCTGCTTGGCGGGCTGACCGGCATGCTGATGCCCGCAGCCTTCCAGCCGCTGTCCCCGTTGATTAATCCGCTGCTGATGGTGATCATGTTCGGCATGGGACTGACCCTGACCCTGCCGGACTTCGGATGGTGCTGCGTCATCCGCTTCCGGTGCTGGGCGGGGTCTGCGCCCAGTTTGTCATCATGCCGCTGGTGGGTTGGGCCATCGCCGCGCTGCTGGGCCTGGATCCCGCGCTGGCCGCCGGCGTCATCCTGGTCGGCTGTGCCCCCGGCGGCACCGCCTCCAATGTCGTGACCTACCTGGCACGCGGCAATGTGGCACTGTCCGTGGCCATGACCAGTATCTCCACCCTGCTGGCACCACTGCTCACTCCCCTGCTCACGCTTTGGCTGGCCGGGCAGTACCTGCCGGTGGCTGCCGGGTCGATGGCCGGCACCGTAGTTCAAATTGTGCTGATTCCGGTCCTGCTGGGCCTGGTCATCCGGTTGCTGTTCAACCGGGCGGTGGAAGCCGTCCTCAAGGCCCTGCCCTGGGTTTCCGTACTGGCGATCGCGTTCGTGGTCACCATCATCGTTGCCGGCAGCGCCCAGACCATTTTGCAGGCCGGACTGCTGGTGCTGGTTGCGGTGGTCCTGCACAACGCGGCAGGACTGCTGCTGGGTTATGGAGTCGGAGCCGCACTACGGTTGCCCGAGGGGTCCAAGCGCACCGTATCCATCGAAGTGGGAATGCAGAACTCGGGATTGGCCGCCGGATTGGCAACCCAGTACTTCTCCCCTGAAGCCGCTCTTCCAGGCGCGGTGTTCTCCGTCTGGCACAACCTCTCAGGAGCTCGTGGCCGCGTTCTGGCGACGTCGGCGCCAGAACGCCGAGGCAGCAGGCGCCTCCAAGAACTAGCCGGCCACAGGCGGCTACAGCACCTTGCGGCAACATAGGACTCGCGAGGCGGCCAACAGCGGCACGGAAATGTAGCCTTGATTGGTGACCATCCTTCTTGTGATCGTAGGCGTCCTGGGAGTCTCCGCCTCCGGCCCACTGATTGCGGCGTTTCCCGGTGTTCCCGTCTTGGCGATGGCCTTGTGGCGGAACTTCGGCGCCACCGCGGTGCTGGTGGCGCCGACACTGCACCGGGATCCGACCTCGTTTCGCCGCATGGGTCGACGCGAATGGGCCTTTTGCTCCATCGCCGGAGTCTGCTTGGCTTTGCACTTCGTCTGCTTCATGTACGCAGTGCGCATGACCTCGGTGGCTGCCGCAACGGCCTTGGTCTGCATCCAGGGTGTCTGGATTGTGGTGTTCCAACGGTTGCGGGGAGTTAGCTACACCCGCATGGTGTTCCTGGGAATTGCGCTGTCCATCACCGGCGTCGTGATCATCACCGGTTTTGATCTCGGGCAGGGGCGTGAGGCCATTCTCGGTGACCTTCTGGCTATCCTCGGAGGAATGCTTGCAGGAGCATATACCCTAGCGGGTCGGTGGCGCGGCGGACAATGTCAACCGGTGCCTATGCATCGGTCTGCTATGCCGTGACCTCCCTGGTACTGCTGGCGATTTGCCTCCTGGCCGGGGAGCGGATCTGGGGTTTTGACGCCTGGGGATGGTTTGGCATCGTCGCGCTCACCGTGTGTTCGCAGCTTCTGGGTCATACGGCCCTAAACCATTTGCTGAGCATCCTCGGTCCACTGACGGTCTCGACTCTCATTTTGCTCGAGATCCCCGGTGCGGCATTCATCGCGGCGCTGATGATCGGCCAGCTCGTGCCCGCCGGAACCATTCTGGGCCTGATCGTGATCCTCGGCGGCCTAGTTCTCGTGGTCCGCGGACAAGCCAAGCCCGAGCCACCCACTGTGCCCCTCGAATCACCGTAAAACTAGTCAAGCACGTGCATTCCCTTAAAGGAATACACGTGCTTGGCTTGGTCTTTTTTGCTATTCGGACGCCAGCTTGCGAATGTCTTCGGTCTCGGCTTCCGTGGACTTTGCCACCGGAGACTGCGGCTCAGTCGAAGGGGCCGGCATTTGCCAGGGGTCTTCAATCGGCTTTGACGCCTTCCACACCGCTACTAACGCTGCAACGGCCGCGGCGAGCACACCGATCATCATGAACTTGCCGAACCCGAACTTCTTCTTTTCCATGTGAACTCCTTTAGCTAGGCCACGCGCTGGCCCAATGGAAGACCTTCGACTCATCCAGCCTATGCACTTTCTCCCTGTCGCACCATGCGGGAATCGCCAGACCACGCCTTTACGGCGTTTTTCACTCAACGCGTACAGGTGTCTTTGGCGGTCGCCGGTCTCAACGTGGGAGAATAAGGAGCATGACCGCAATTGCAACGCATAAAGCCACAATCCACACCAATAAGGCGACATCGTCGTCAACCTCTTTGGCAACCACGCCCCGAAGACCGTGAAGAACTTCGTGGGACTGTCCACCGGTGAGCAGGAATGGGTGCATCCCGAAACTGGCGATAAAAAGACCGATACCCCGCTGTACAACGGCACGATCTTCCACCGCATCATTTCCGACTTCATGATTCAGGGCGGCGATCCGCTGGGCCAGGGCTTTGGCGGCCCCGGCTACCAGTTTGATGACGAGATCAACCTGAGCTGGACTTCAACGCGCCCTACAAGCTGGCCATGGCGAACGCCGGCATTCGCATGGGTCGTGGAACCAACGGATCCCAGTTCTTCATCACCACCGTTCCCACCACCTGGCTGCAGGGCAAGCACACCATCTTCGGTGAGGTTGTTGACGAGGACTCGCGCAAGATCGTTGACTCGCTGAACGCAGTGGCCACCGACGGGCGTGACAAGCCGCTTGAGGACGTCGTCATCGATTCGATCGATATCGAGACCCTCTAGGATCTTCGCGTCATCGACGCCGCGGGCTCCGGTCGCCAGTGAAGTGGCGGTCGGAGCCCATACCTTTAACGTCCCCGCCGCTTCCCCAACACTAAATATCTGAGGAACACCCCCATGTCCTACGGGCAAGTCTCACCGGAATCAACGCAGGTACCGACGTGCTACCGGCATCCAGACCAGATCTCCTACGTTTCCTGCCATCGATGTGGGCGACCAGTATGCCCACGGTGCCAGGTCTCTGCCCCGGTAGGGGTGCAATGCATTGAGTGTGTCCGCAACGCCAACAGGGCCATACCCAGTGCGAAGACCGAGTTTGGTGGGACCGCCCGCTCGAGTGCAAAACCGGTGGTGACCTACACCCTGATCGGCGTAAATTTGCTGATATATGTCCTGCAATGGGTCATCCCCAATTTCACGCAGCAAATAGTGCTCGTCGGCGCACTGGCTTACTGGGAGCCTGGCGTGTACTGACCAGCGCTTTCGCCCACTCGCAGGGGTCTTTGCTGCATATCGCCATGAATATGTACGGCGTGTATATCTGCGGGGTGCTGCTGGAACCGCGTCTTGGACGCATGCGCTATGGCTGGCTCTATTTCCTCTCTGCCTTGGGTGGTTCTCTGGGCGTCTTGCTTCTCAGTGACCCGTACACTGCGACATTGGGTGCATCGGGAGCGCTCTCGGGTTTGTTCCTGGCCTTGTTTGTGGTTTTCCGTACCAACCGGACCGCGTTGCGCCAAATGGGAATTGTCCTACTGCTAAATGTCGTTATGGGCTTCGTGGTGCCCGGAATCTCCTGGCAAGGCCATCTAGGCGGAGCAGTGCTTGGCCTAGCTGCCGCAGCGTCCATCGTGCTTATCCCCAAGGGATCCCAGCGGACGACCTTGCAATTTGTTCTGCTCGGTATTCTCAGCGTGGTGGTAACGGGCATACTCTATCTGGCAGCGGTGACCGTTCGTTTTCCACTGGCCTAGTTCGAACACTACTCCAGTGCCTTATCCACACTGCTTATCCACACTGTTAATAACTTACACACATGTAATTCCCGAGCCGAACCGGGTTGTTAGATGCCTTGGATCCCCTTGTTGTCGGGGCTGGAGGGCAGACGTTCAACTATTTTACACAGGAATCTCCACACCTGTGGATAACTTTTAAACAGGGCCTGTAGATTCACGTTTTCCGAGCATGGAAGCATTCGGATCGCCTGATTCGAATTTTTAAACGACTCAAGGCTGACATGTACTTATATGGACTTCTGGTGACTCAAAGTGCTCGTATCCACAGCGGTAATCCACACTGTTAATAACTTACAGGCGTGTAATTCCTCTCCCTCCACTTCCCGGGATCCCCGGGTTTTCGGTTCTTTTGGAGGAGGCGCCGACGGACTTCTCCCCAGCTGTGGATAACTTTGTGAACAAGTTGTCGCGAAAGATTCCCACAGGTGCTGTGGATAGATGTGGAGAGCTGTTGATAACTGCGCAATCAAATCGCCCGCCTATTAGGCAAGGAGGATGTCGCCGGCGGCTCGGGGCGGGATTTTCCGCCTAGAACAGGGGGAGGATCAGGCGGATCCCAAAGTAGAGCATGAACAGGCAGATGAACCCGTCGAGCAATTGCCAAGCGCGTGGCTTGGCGAAGATGCGCGCCAAATAACGCGAGCCAACACCGAGGGCCATGAACCAGACCAAGCTGGCGACGATGGCACCAGCACCAAACTGCCAACGGGCACCGGCAAATGAGTTGCCGATAGAACCCAAGAGCAGAACAGTATCAACGTAGACGTGAGGGTTGAGCCAGGTGAGGGCGAGGGTGGTCAACGCCACTCTCCATGCCGAGGATTCGCTGGGGGAGTTCTTGGTAGCCATGCTCGTGGGAGAGAGCGCGCGGCGTAGCGCGAAGAGGGCATAGAGTGCCAGAAAAAGTGCTCCACCTATGCGTGCCGCACTCATGATCCATTCCGCGCGCTCTATCAGGGCACCCAGGCCGGCAATACCCGCAGAGATCAGGACAATGTCCGAGAGCATGCAGATGATGATCGCCACCCAAACGTGCTGACGAGTGATTCCCTGGCGCAGGATGAAGGCATTTTGGGCGCCGATCGCGACGATGAGCGACAGTCCGGTGCCGAAGCCCAACAGGCAGGTGTAACAAGCATGTAGCAACAGTAGAAAAACCCCAGAACTGTTGTCGAACTTAAAAGTCTTAGGACACTTTAGAGTTGCTAATGTGAACTTCGATTTTGAGCAGCTGGAGACTCTCCTGGCGGTCATCGAGGCTGGCAGCTTCGATGGCGCCGCTATTGACCTGGGGATCAGCGCTTCAGCGGTGAGTCAGCGCATGAAGGCACTGGAGAAACGGGCCGGGACCATTCTCGTGTTGCGTAGTAAGCCGGTGCGGCCCACCGAGCCCGGTGTCACGGTGCTGCGCTACGCGCGCCAGATCGTCTCCCTGGGCAGAGAGCTGAACGCGCATCTGGGGGAAGGGGAGCATGCGGAAACGCCCCAACGGATCACCATTGGCGTCAATGCCGATTCCCTGGCAACTTGGTTCATCGACGTTCTGCGGGAACTGGGTCGCCGCGAGGACCTCATTTGTGATTTGCGCAGGGAGATGAGCACCGTAACGCGGAACTGCTGAGGAAGGGCGAGGTCAGTGGGGTGGTGACGACCAGCGCCGATGCGGTGCAAGGATGCGCGGTGCAAAAGTTGGGAACCATGCGCTACTGGGCGGTGGCATCAACGGAGTTCATTGCCCGCCGAGACGGGATGGCGCCACGTGACTGGCTGGCGGTGGCCCCGGTGGTGATCTTTGATCGCGACGATCCGCTGCAAGCCCAGCTGCGTGGACGAGTGACCGGACAGTCAACGTGGGACGGAGTGGCGACGCACTACGTCCCGGATTCGTGGCGTTATGCTACGGCAATTGAGGCAGGTATGGGCTGGGGGATGCTGCCGGAACTGCAGCTGCGGCAGCTGCCTGAGCTGCACCGTCTTGACGATGCATGGAGCATTGAGGTGCCGCTGTACTGGCAACGGTGGTCCATGGGTTCGCGGGCACTGGACAGTTTCGGTCGGATTCTGATGTCCGCGGCACAGGCCGCCGGGCTTTAGGCTGTCTAAGCTGCGGACCACAGCGGTGTCGCGGAAACTATTTCCAATTTGTGGTCATGAAAAAGCCGATCATGGCAATGCCAAAACCGATCACGATGTTCCAGCCACCAATGTTGGGGATGGGGAAGAGCGTCTGCGAAATGTAGTACACCATGACCCAGACCAGGCCAAGGAGCATCAGCCCGAACATTACCGGCTTGTACCAAACCGGATTCGGGCTCTCAGCGCTGCGCGCCGCGCGCTCCGCGGCGGCCTGGGGCTTCTTCGTGCGACGCTTCGATTCCGGCAATGTATAGCTCCCTAGCTTCATCAGCTCATTGTATTAAACAGGACTCGCCACGGCGTTCCCGGTAGTCTTAGGAACGAAGTATCACCGACAAGACGATCCATACTTCGCGTAGCTTCCATACTAGCCGTTGCGCCGCTTCCCGCGGGGGCTAACTGGCTATGATGCGAACAACTTTGCTCCAAGTATCCCGTGCTAAGGACCGCCCCTTTGAACCGAACGCTTACCCGGCCCGGACGCCGAACCGACCGCCGGCCCGTCAGCGTGGGCAATCGTCTGCTCGGGTTTTTCGGGGAACTGCTGATCACCCTCGGAATCGTGTTGATGCTCTTCGTTGTGTGGGAATTATGGTGGACGAATATTGACTCGGCCCACGCGCAGAAGCAGGCCACCGGTGAGCTGGTGCAAAGCCTGGGCGAAGTGAACATCCCCGAGACGGTGGATGAAAAGGACTACGGCCCGGCCCCCGTTACGGAGATCGCCGATGCAGAGACCTTCGGAATCATGTATTTTCCGCAGTTTGGCCGAAATGGAACGCATCATCCGGTCACCAACGGAGTGGGCAGCGATGTGATCGACAGCGTGGGCATCGGCCACTATCCCACGACCCAGAAGCCGGGGGAGCAGGGCAACTTCGCGGTCGCGGCCCACCGCCAGACGCACGGACAGGTTTTCTGGGACATCGACAAGCTCGGGGACGGCGACAAGGTCTACCTGCAGACCAGGCAGGGGTACTACACCTACACCTGGCGCAAAACCGAGATCGTCCCGCCCAGCGCCGGAGAAGTGCTGTTGCCGGTGCCCCACGAGTACGGAGCCGAACCGACCACCTCGATCCTGACCATGACCAGCTGTCATCCGCCGTTCACCACCCGTGAACGCATCATCGCCTACTCAGAACTGACCAGCTGGCGACCGCTGGACGCGGGGCCTCCCGAGGAGATCCGGAACTTGGTCAAGGACGCCACGAGCTAGGGGTAGGAAATGTATTCATGGATTTTTCGTAATTTGCCCGGACCGCTGTGGTTTCGCGTCATCCAGGCACTGATTCTGATTGCCGCAGTCGTACTATTACTGATGGTGTATGTTTTCCCGTGGCTGAGCCAGTTCAGCCCCTTTACCGAGTCGACGATTGGTTTGAGGATACTGTGAGTGCGACAAAGATCCTGGTGATCGACAACTACGACAGCTTTGTCTACACCCTCGTCGGATACCTGCAGGAGCTGGGGGCGCAGACCACGGTCATCCGCAACGACGACCGGGACCTTTCCGGAGCCATTGCGCTGGCCCAGGAGCATGACGGGGTGCTCATCTCGCCTGGGCCGGGGGATCCGGCCGGGGCCGGGGTCAGCATTGACTGATCAAATGGTGCGGCGAGCACAACAAGCCGATGCTTGGGGTCTGCCTGGGGCATCAGGCCCTCGCCGAGGCCTACGGTGCACGGTGACCCACGCCGAACAGCTGATGCACGGCAAGACCTCGCTGGTGCGCCATGCTGAGCATCCGGTCTTCGCGCAGGTGGCCAACCCGTTCACGGCAACCCGCTACCACTCACTGGCCGCGGTGCGCTCCACGATCCCGCAGGAACTGGAAATCATCTGCGAAACCGAGGACGGGGTAGTGATGGGTCTGGCGCACCGGACCGCGCCGCTATGGGGGCTGCAGTACCACCCGGAATCGGTGCTGACCCAGGATGGCTACCTGATGCTGGGCAACTGGCTGCAGTTTGTGGGGCTCGAGGGAGCCGCTGCCAAAGCCGACGGACTCAGCCCGCTCTTCTCCGCGTAGCCTCCCGACCGGGGCGGGAGACAGGGAGCTAGTCCTCCTTGGCCGAGGGCGAAGGGCTCTCGCTGGGGGATTCGCTGGACTCATCCGATTCATCCGGCGAAGGGCTGGAAGAGGCGGCCGCCCGGGCGATGGTCAGCTGGATGGTGCTGCCCTGTTCCACATCCTCGTTCGGGCCGGAGGACTGCTCGAGCACGGTGTCGACGGCTTCGCTGCTCTCCTCATAGGTGTACTGCACCTTCAGGCCGAGGTCATCGGCCTCGAGCTTCGCCTTGGCGTCATCCAGGCTGGACCCGGTGACATCCGGGACGGTGACCTTGCCGGTGGACAGGATCAGGTCTACCTGCGAGCCGACCTTGACCTTGGAACCCATTTCCGGGCTGGTCTGCACCACCCAGTCGGTGGGGATGCTTGGATGGTTGATCCTGGTGACTTCGCCAACTTCCAGCCCGGCTTCACGCAGTGCCTCGCGCGCGGCGACCTCGGTCTGGTTTGCCAGCGAATCGGGATGGTGCGCTGTTCAGAGCCGTCGGAGATGTACAGGCGCACCAGGCTTTCCTTGGGCACCGAGGCACCGCTCTTCGGGTCGGTGCGCACCACCAGGTCCTCGTCGACGGCGTCGCTGTATTCGTGCTCCACCTGCACGTTCAGGTTCAGCGCGGTCAGCTGGGCGGTGGCTTCCTCCTCGGAGAGCTTTTCCACGTTCGGGATGCCCACCGGGGCGTTGCGCTCCTGGTCCAGCTGGACCATCCGGTAGACCATGAAGCCAGCGACGATCACCGCGATCGCGGCAATGATGGAGATCAGCCAGAACATGCCGCGGTTGGACTTGTGCCGCCGGGTCGCGTCGTGCAGCTGCTGGCGGCTGGCGAACACCGGGTGCTCGTCGGTGGGCGGACGGATGGCGGACGCATCGTATGCGGCGGCCTCGGCGTCCATCGCCTGGGTCGGCTCCTGGTAGAGGGCGACCGTGGGCTGGGTGCTGGTGGCCAGCTGCGGGTCCTGGTAGGGGATGCCGTGCAACGCGTCGTCCAGGGCCCGGGACAGGTCCGCGGCCGAGTCGAAACGGTCGTCGCGTTCCTTGGCCAGCGCCTTGAGCACCACAGCATCGTAGATCTGTGGAACGTCCGGGTTTGCCTCGCTGGGCGGCACCGGGTCCTCGCCGACGTGCTGGTACGCCACCGATACCGGGGAGTCCCCGGTGAAGGGTGGCTCGTGCACCAGCAGTTCATAGAGCAGGCAGCCGGCGGAGTAGATGTCGGTGCGGTGGTCCACGATCTCCCCGCGTGCCTGCTCCGGGGAGAGGTACTGGGCGGTGCCCACCACCGCGGCGGTCTGGGTCATCGTGGCCGAGGAGTCGTTCACGGCCCGGGCGATGCCGAAGTCCATGAGCTTGACGTGCCCGTCGTCGGTGACCATGACGTTGGCCGGCTTGATGTCCCGGTGCACCACGTGGTTCGCGTGCGAGTGCTCCAGCGCCTGGCAGACCCCGTGCATCACGTCCACGGCGAACTCGGGTTCGATCCGCTCTTCCTTCAGCATTTGGCGCAGCGTGCGCCCGGTGACGTACTCCATCACGATGTAGGGCAGCTCATCGGACCGGGTGTCCCCGGCGGGGATGACCCCGGTGTCGTAGACGCCCACGATGTTCGGGTGGCTGAGCCCGGCCACCGCCTTGGCCTCACGCTCAAAGCGCGCCACCACCATCGAATCGCGCGCCATGTCCGGGCGCAGCAGCTTGATGGCGACCTTCCGGGAAAGCACCCGGTCCATGCCCAGGTACACGTCCGCCATCCCGCCGCGCCCGATCAGCGACTGCAGCTCGTAGCGCCCAGCCACCAGGTCGGGCACGCCCGGCGGAAGCACTGACTGTTCGTTCATCAGTTATCTTCCGTGGCCGATGCGGTGGGCGAGGAGGAGGGGCGGCGGCAGGGGAGGAAGTCTCGGCCGGTGCCGAGGAGGTGGCTTCGGTCGGCTCGGGGCTGGCTCGGGCCGGAGGAGATGACCAGGCTGACCTTGCTCCCGGG
>NZ_BAXF01000040.1:0-11895 GCF_001310435.1 Arthrobacter sp. JCM 19049
AGCTGCCCTCCGGCCCCGAGGCCGTGGAAAAGCAGCACGCCCGCGGCAAGCACACCGCCCGCGAACGCATCGACATGCTGCTCGATGAGAACTCCTTCGTCGAATTCGACGCCCTGGCCGTGCACCGCTCCACCGCCTTTGGCATGGAAAAGAAGAAGCCGCTGGGCGATGGCGTGGTCTGCGGCTACGGCACCGTCGATGGCCGCCTGGTTGCCGTCTACTCCCAGGACTTCACCGTCTACGGCGGCTCGCTCTCGCAGGTGAACGGCGAGAAGATCGTCAAGGTCCAGGAATTCGCGATCCGCAACGGCTGCCCTGTTGTCGGAATCAACGACGGCGGCGGCGCGCGCATCCAGGAGGGCGTGGCCTCCCTGGCGATGTTCGCCGACATCTTCCGCAACAACGTGCACGCCTCGGGCGTGGTTCCGCAGATCTCCCTGATCATGGGCCCGTGCGCCGGGGGCGCCGCGTACTCCCCGGCCCTGACCGACTACGTGATCATGGTGGACAAGACCAGCCACATGTTCATCACCGGCCCGGACGTCATCAAGACCGTGACCGGCGAGGAAGTGGACATGGAAACCCTGGGTGGGGCACGTCAGCACAACTCCACCACCGGCACCGCCACCTACCTGGCCGAGGATGAGGAAGACGCCATCGAGTTCTGCAAGGAACTGCTGGACTTCCTGCCCTCCTCGAACCTCACCGACGCGCCGCTGGCCGAGTTCGAGGAAGAGCTGGAGCTGACCGAGGAGGACGAACAGCTCGATACGCTGATTCCGGACTCCGCCAACCAGCCCTACGACATGCGCACCGTGATCGAATCCGTGGTCGATGACGGGCAGTTCTTCGAGATGCAGGCGCTCTATGCCCCGAACGTGATGATCGGCTACGCACGCATCGAGGGCGCGACCGTGGGCATCGTGGCCAACCAGCCGCTGCAGTTCGCCGGCACCCTGGACATCGCGGCCTCGGAAAAGGCCGCCCGCTTCGTGCGCAACTGCGATGCGTTCAACATCCCGATCGTGACCCTGGTTGACGTGCCCGGCTTCCTGCCCGGCAAGGACCAGGAATTCCAGGGCATCATCCGCCGCGGCGCAAAGCTGCTGTACGCCTACGCCGAGGCCACCGTGCCGAAGCTGACCGTCATCACCCGCAAGCCTACGGCGGAGCCTACATCGTGATGGGCTCCAAGAAGCTCGGCGCGGATCTGAACCTGGCCTGGCCCACCGCGCAGATCGGCGTGATGGGCGCCCAGGGCGCGGTGAACATCCTCTACCGCCGCGACCTGGCGGCGGTGCAGGCCCAGGGCGGCGACGTCGAGGCGCGCCGCAAGGAAATCATCGAGGGCTACGAGGCCGAGCTGCTCAACCCGTACCAGGCCGCGGAGCTGGGGTACATCGACGCGGTCATCGCCCCGAGCGACACCCGCCTGCAGCTGGTGCGCGGGCTGCGCGCCCTGCGCGAGAAGCACGCGAGCCTGCCGCCAAAGAAGCACGGCAACATCCCGCTGTAGGCCCCGCCTACACCCCCAGCGACGCCCAGAGCAAAGTTCGAAGGACTGGATATGGAACAGCACACCGCCACACGGCAGGCCACCGCCGCGCTCACCGTAACCCGCGGCAATCCGAGCCCGGAGGAACTGGCGGCGGTCACCGCACTGCTCAGCGCCATGGCTCCCAGCCGAACCAGAACGGTGCCGCGCAGGCCCCGGCCGGACGGGTCACCCGGATCCGCAAGCGCCGCGCGTTGAGCACTCCGCGGCTTCCATGGAGCATTGGCCGCCGCTAACCCGGCAGGCTCACACCGCGGTCACCGGCTTCCTGCCCCGTTTCCCTGCGCTGCGCCCGCAGCGCAGGGAAACGGGGCATTGCCATGTGCTCAACGTCCTGATTAGGCTCGCAACATGGACTTTGCCTCGCTTCTTGTGCTCGGCGGGATCATCACCCTATGCCTGCTGCCCGTGGTTTTCGGTTCCTTCAAGAGCCTGGACTGGCACGCCGATGACTTGGAGGGCCGGGATCAGCAGACGGCTCGTTCACTGCGCAAGGCGCGACGGGACATCGACCGGGGTAAGGGCTGGTACGGTCCGTGAAGGCAGCCTCCGCCAGTATCACCGAGCCGACCGCGTCTCGCTGACCGCTGGAGGAGTTCGTGGTGGGGTTTTCACATCGCAAGATACCTAATCGGCGGATTCCATTTTCTACCGCACTCTCTCGGGCACGCCGAGAGCCTCGGAATTGGTCCGGCAAAACTCTTCAACAAATATTTCACGTCCACTAGGCTTGGCTCATGACCAAGGACACATCGGCCCGCGCCGACTCCGCCATCGATGAGGTGGCCAACGAATACTTTGAGCAGGTTCTGCAACTCTTCCCGGAGATCGGAACCGAAATGGGACTGCCGGGCTATGAAAGCCGCTACGGGGACTACTCCCCGGCCGGCACGCAGAAATACGCGGAGCTGACCTCCGCCACCCTGGAGAAGCTGGACGCACTCACCGCCCAGGACGCCGTCGATCAAGTCACCCTCGACGCGATGCGCGAACGGCTCGGCCTGGAGCTGGAGATCATCGCCACCGGACGCACCGAGCTGAACAACATCGCCAGCCAGGCGCAGGAGATCCGCGCGATCTTCGATTTGATGCCACAGGACAGCTCCCAGGACTACCGCTTCATTGCCGAGCGCCTGGCCAACGTCCCGGCCGCCATGGATGGTACATCGCCTCGCTGCGCGACTCGGCCGCCAAGGGCCAGATCGCCGCCCGCCGGCAGGTGAAGATCGTGATCGAGCAGGCCACCGACTACGCCAAGGACGGCGGGTTCTTCGACGAGCTGGCCTCCGCCGGGGCCGCAGTGGACGCGTCCCTGGCCCAGGCGCTTGGCAACGGCGCGAAGCAGGCAAAGGACGCCTACCGGTCACTGGCCGAGGTGCTGGGCGAGGAGCTGCTGCCCATGGCGCCTGAAAAGGATGCGGTGGGCCGGGAACACTACGCCCTGGCTTCACGCTACTTCCTGGGCGCGGAAGTGGACCTGGAGGAAACCTACGCCTGGGGCGTTGAGGAACTGGCCCGCATCATCGCCGAGCAGAAACGCGTCGCCGCGCAGATCAAGCCCGGGGCCACGATCGAGGAGGCCAAGCAGATCCTGAACCAGGATGCTGCGCGCAAGCTCAGGGGCACCGAGGCGCTGCGCACCTGGATGCAGCAGAAGGCCGACGCGGCGCTGGCCGACCTGGCCGGCACCCACTTTGACATCCCCTCCCCCATGGACCGCATCGAATGCATGATCGCCCCCACCGAGGATGGCGGCATCTACTACACCGGGCCCTCCGATGACTTCTCCCGTCCCGGACGCATGTGGTGGTCAATCCCGCCGGGTGAGGAGGAGTTCTCCACCTGGTCGGAGCTGACCACCGTCTACCACGAGGGGGTTCCGGGCCACCACCTGCAGATCGGCACCGCGCAACTGCAGGCGGACACGCTGAACAAGTGGCGCCGCAACCTGTGCTGGGTTTCGGGCCACGGCGAGGGGTGGGCCCTATACTCGGAGCGGCTGATGCAGCAACTGGGGTACCTGGATGACCCGGGCGACCACATGGGCATGCTGGACGCGCAGCGGATGCGCGCGGCCCGCGTGGTCTTCGACATCGGCGTGCACCTGGAGCTGGAGGTCCCCCAAGCCTGGGGTGAAGGCACCTGGACGGCGCAGAAGGCTACGAATTCCTCAAGGCCAACTTTGACGAGTCCCCCGGGCAGCTGGACTTCGAGTTCACCCGCTACCTGGGATGGCCGGGACAGGCACCCAGCTACAAGGTGGGCCAGCGGCTGTGGGAGCAGATCCGCGATGAGCTCTCGGCACGCGAAGGCGAGGACTTCGACGTGAAGGCCTTCCACACCCGGGCCTGAAGCTCGGGTCGGTGGGCCTGGACACGCTCAAGCGCGCCCTGCTGGACTAGCCAGCGTCCGCCCGTGGCGAAGACCCGCACCTGTCCTCGGTGCGGGTCTTGCCGTGTCCCACCGGCATGCCGCAATCCGGTCAACGCCTTCGGTCGCTGCCGCCCTACCGACGCCGCAGCTACGGCGAGCGCTTCGCAGCGCGTGAACGAACCAGCCAGGGAAAGCCGTGGGGCTCGTCGGCGGCGCGGCGGACAGCCTCGCGATGATCATGGCGTCGCGGCTGGAGCGGAAGGTTCTGCGGGTGCACCGGGATTGCGGCGCTCACCGGCACCGGGTCGGTGCTGATCCATTGGCATTCGGTGATCACCCGAGCTGCGGATCCAGGTAACTGGGCATCCGGCTAAAGCCTGGGCCGGGAGCACGTACACGACCCCGGCGTCCATTGGCGGCTGCCCGTTCTCCGGGAGCGCAAAGGAGAGGAAGATCCGGCGCTCGGCCTCCCGTCCGGGTGTGCTGCCCGGATAAAAGCAGGCGTTGAGAAAACCCGGGGTGTTGGCCGGGCGCACCGCGTAGGCGATGGCCCAGGTGGGGTCCTCGGTGGCGAACACCGCGGTGGATTTGGAAAACGTGTCGGGACTGTGGTCAATGGGTGTCCTGGGGGTCAGCTGATGCAGGCCCGGTGTCCTGGAGCCGTGCAGCAAGAAATCCCCGGAGCGCACATACGCGGCGACCCGGGACCAGACCCGATCCCCGTCGGTGGGAGCGGGCACATGCCAGGAACCGGTCTGCCCCGCAGCGGCGGGCTTGGAATCGCTCACCGCGGCGCTTAGCCCGCGTAGCTGCTCAGCTGGATCAGATTGCCGCAGGTGTCATTGAAGACGGCGGTGGTCACCGGCCCCATGTCGGTGGGTTCCTGGGTGAATTCCACGCCCAACCCCCGCAGCCGCCGGTATTCGGCCTGCACGTCCTGGACGGCGAATGAGGTGAAGGGTATTCCGTCGGCCACCAGGGCCTGCTTGAAGGGCAGCACCGCCGGGTGGCTGGAGGGTTCAAGCAGCAGCTCCGGTCCATCCAGCTCCCCGGGTGCGGTCAGCGTGATCCAGCTGTCGGTGCCCATCGGGATGTCGTGCTTGATCTTGAAGCCCAGGACGCGGGTGTAAAAATCGCGGGCCCTGCTTTGGTCATCAACAAAGACGCTCGTGATGTAGATCTTCACGGTTCTGCCCTTTCCTCAACCTGTTTTCCCCATCGTAGTTTGGCCTGGCCCTCCTTCCCACTCCCCTGATCGTTCACTAGGGTTGCTGGAGCAGGCGCGCCGGAAGCAGAAGCGCCGCTCACCGGTTCGAGAGCCAATTCAACGGAAAGGAGTTCGCATGCCAGTCCTTGACTTGACGCACCCGATCAGCAGCGGCATGCAGGTCTACCCGCAGGACCCCCAGGTCCTACTGCAGCCGGCGCTGCAGCAGGCGACTGACGGTGTGGCCGTCACCGCGGTTCACTGCGGTTCGCACACCGGAACCCACCTGGATGCGCCAAGCCACGTAATCGCCGCGGGGCGCAGCACCTCGCAGATCGACCTGGATGAGCTGTGCGCGCAAGCGGTGGTGATCCAGGTGGGCCAGGCCCGGCCGCGGGAGGTTCTTGGCCGGGAGCGCCTCGGCGGGCAGATTCCCGAATCGGTTCCATCGATCGTGGTGATCGCCACGGGGTGGGACCGGCATTACGGCACCGACTCCTACCTGGAGCATCCGGTGCTGGAGCCGGCGCTTGTGCAATTGCTGATCGAGCGCGGGATGCGGGTGCTGGCCGTGGACACGCTGAACCCGGACCACACCCGGCAGGAAGAACACGCCACCGGGTTTCCGGTGCACGAGCTGGTGCTGGGCAGCGACCGGCTGATCGTGGAGAACCTGCGCGGCGCCACCGGGCTGCCCGATTCCTGCCGCATCGGATTCTTTCCCCTGAACCTGGAATCCTGCGACGGGGCCCCGGTACGGGCCGCGGCCTGGGTCGAGTAGCACGCGTCCCCGCACGGATTGGCTGGCGCAGGTCCGTCTGGCAACGTACTGGGCGAGTATGACGAACCATTGCGTGGTTAACGCTTTATTCCGTGCCTTTCGGTGAAGCGCGGCACAGGCGGGCGTGACACAATCAGCAAAAATTCGGCTTTCGTAATAATAAGAAATATGGGTTCTCTGCTGGTACGTTACGCCCCCTACGGTGGTGGATCATGGCTACTTCACTGAACACCAAAAGACTTCCCGGCTGGGTGACCGGCTTCGGGCCGCAGATCATCGCGGCCCTGATCCTCGGGCTCATCCTCGGCCTGGTTGCCAAATACACCGGCAGCACCGCCGAAGAGCCCACCGCATTGGGCCAGGCCCTGCAGATCGTCGGCTCCAGCTACGTCTCCCTGCTGCGTGCCGCAGTGGTGCCGCTGATCTTCTTCGCCGTGGTCGCCTCGATCGCGAATCTCGCCAAGGTCACCAATGCCGCCCGTCTGGCCTGGCAGACCCTGCTGTGGTTCGGGATCACCGCACTGATCTCGGTGCTGATCGGCATCACCCTGGCTGGTGTTCCAGCCCGGCGCCAATACCGGCCAGGACATGCCGGAGAACTACGACGGCAAGACCGGCAGCTGGCTGGGCTTCCTCACCGGGCTGATCCCGGCCAACTTCCTGGGGCTGGGAGCCAACACCAGCATTGAGGACGGGGCGGCCAGCACGTCGCTGAGCTTCAACGTGCTGCAGATCCTGGTGATCGCCATCGCCGTGGGCGTGGCCGCACTGAAGGTGGGCGAGGCCGCCAAGCCGTTCCTGGACTTCTCCGCCTCCTTCCTGGCCATCATCCAAAAGGTGTTGTGGTGGATCATCCGCATCGCCCCGATCGGCACCATTGGCCTGATCGGCAACGCCGTGGCCGTCTACGGCTGGGACACCATTGGTGCGCTGGGCAAGTTCACCCTGGCGATCTACGTGGGCCTGGCGCTGGTGCTGTTCGCGCTCTACCCGGTACTGGTGCGCCTGCACGGGCTGGGCATCAAGCAGTACTTCTCCGGGGTGTGGCCAGCGGTGCAGCTGGGCTTTGTTTCCCGCTCCTCGATCGGCACCCTGCCGCTGACCCAGCGGGTGACCGAACGCAACCTGGGTGTGCCCTCCGGCTACGCCTCCTTCGCGGTGCCGCTGGCGCGACCACCAAGATGGATGGCTGCGCGGCCATCTACCCGGCGGTTTCGGCGATCTTCGTCGCCCAGTTCTTCCACATTGACCTGGGGCTGACCGACTACCTGCTGATCGCCCTGGTCTCGGTGCTCGGTTCGGCCGCGACCGCCGGCACCACCGGCGCGATCGTGATGCTGACCCTGACCCTGTCCACCCTGGGCCTGCCGCTGGCCGGCGTGGGCCTGCTGATGGCCGTGGACCCGATCATCGACATGGGCCGCACCGCGGTGAACGTGGCCGGCCAGGCGCTGGTGCCCACGATCGTGGCCAAGCGCGAGGGCATCTTGGACCAGGACCTGTACGACGCGCCGCGGGCGGGTAATCCGTTCGCCGATGAGCACGCCGCCACCTCCCAGCCGGAGCCGCAGGCGCAGCCGGTGCACTAACCGGGCTCATCCCGGGCCGGTCCGGCTACGGGCCAGCCATTAGAGAGCGGGGCCGAATCCATCACGGATTCGGCCCCGCTTTCGTGTTGACGGGCCCTGCAACACCAGGCGGGTTCCGGCTGTGACCGAACACACGAAAAAGGGTTTGCACCGAGTGCAAAATTGCACGTAGTGTAAAACTCGTGACAACTGACTCCAGCGGCACCCGCCGTGAAATGAACAAGCAGGCAACCCGGCAGGCCATTGTAGACGCCGCGTTGACGCTGCTGCGCAACCAGGGCCGCGAGGCCATGACCGCCACCGCCATCGCCGAGGCCGCCGGCATCTCCCGGCGCACCCTGTTCAACTACTTCCCCACCGTGGACGCCGTGCTGGCCGAACCGCTGCAGCGGCTGCTGGACCGCGTGGTGGAGGTGCTGGCCGAATCCACCCAGGAACTGCCGCTGATCACCGCCGCCATCCGGGCCCTGCAGGGCGCCGGGGTTCCGCAGCTGCTGGAACCGGTGGCCTACCTGGGGATCTACGCCGAGGACTGCTCACACCAGCCGGCGGTAGCCAGCCGAACCAGTGGCAGAACTCCTCGCGGGACATCATCACCACCATTGAGCGCAAGTACCCGGAGGCCGACCCGTTCGAGGTGCGGATCTTCTCCCACGTCGTGCTGGGGGCCGGGCAGGCCGCCTTCGAGGAATGGACCCGCCAGCTGGCGATCACCACCGGTCCCGAGGCCAACGCCCCCCTGGACATTTCCCCGCAGCAGATCCAGGAACTGCATTCGCTGCTCACCCACGCCCTGGAGCAGCTGCGTGACGGCTTCCCGGCGCTTTTGACCACCTCCGATTCCACGGACAAGGACCTTTAACCCCCATGGCTTCCTTCCTTTACCGCCTGGCCTCCTGGGCCCACCGGCACCGTTTCCGGATGATCTCCATCTGGTTGGCCGTCTTCATCGCCATCGGCACCAGCGCTACCTTGTTCATGGGCCAGCTGTCCAACACCTTCTCCCTGCCGGGCACCGAAACCCAGCGCACCCTGGACCGGATGGAACGTGAACTTCCGGACCTGGCTGGCGGCTCCGGGGCGATTGTCTTCCGCGAATCCAGCAACCGTCCGCTCAACGAGCAGCAGTCCCAGGCCATCGAGTCGGCGCTGGATCAGCTGGAGCACCACCGTGAGGTTGTGAACGTGGCCCGCCCGTTCGAGCTGCAGGAACAGCTTGATGAGGCCGAGCCGGAACTGGCCAAGCGCAAAAGAAGCTGGACGACGGGCAGAAGGAGCTCGAGGACGGCAAACAGCAGATCGCCGACGGCAAGCAGCAGTTGGAGGACGCGCGCGAGGAGCTGACCGAGGGCTGGGCCCAGCTGTTCGACGGGCAGAAGGAAATCAAGCAGGGCGAACCGCAGATCAACGCCGCCGAGGCGAAGCTTGCCCAGGGCTGGGCAGAGCTGCGCTCGGGGGAAGCCGAACTGCGCAAGGGGCAGGCCCAGTTTGATGCCGGCGAACGCCAGTGGAAGGCCGGGATGGCCGAGTACCGGTCCGGGTACGCACAGTACGCGGCCGGGCAAAAGCAGTTTGCCGCCGGGGAACAGAAGCTCGATGCGTCGGCCAAGGAATTGGCCGCCGGGGAAAAGCAGTACCGGGCGAACCTGAACAAGATCCTGGACGGCAAGTCCCGCGTCGAACGGGAAAAGGAACTTGCCGCTGGCAAGAAGCAGGCCCAGCAGGGGCTGCAGCAGGCCGAGGATGGCTGAAGAAGTTTGAAGCCGGCATCATCGAACTGCAGGACCGAATCAAGAGCACCGAAGCTGCGCTGAAAACCGCGCAGGAGGCCGGTGACGAACCAAAAACTGCCGAATACACGGCAACACTGCAGACGCTGAACCAAACACTGTCCGAGACCGAAGCACAGCGTTCGGCCGTTGAGAAGCAGACCGCTGAGGGCAAAAAGAAGGCGAATGCCGCGCTGAAGCAGATCGCTCAGGCCCAGGCCGGGCTGAAGCAGCTTGACCAGGCCCGCGCCCAGTTGGATTCGGGCAAGCAGCAGCTGAACGCCGGACGCCAGCAGCTGGAATCCAAGCGCGGCGAGCTGGAGGCGGCCGGCCCCAAGTTGGCCCAGGCCAAGAAGCAGCTGGACGCCGGCAAGAGGGAACTGGATGCCAACCGCGCCAAGCTGGCCGCCGGCTGGCAGGAAATCAATGCCGGGCGGGCGGAGCTGAACGCCGGGCAGGCCGAGTTCGACAAGCAGAAGGCCAAGTTCGAGGCCGGCAAAACCGAACTGGCCGCCGCCGAGAAGCAGCTGAAGGACGGCGAAGCCACCGTCAAGCAGAAGAACAGGGAGCTGGAGGAGGCCGAGGCGAAGCTGCCGCAGGCCGAGCGTGAACTGGAGCGTGGACGGGCCGAACTGGACTTCGCCGCCCGCCAGGTGGGCGCCTCCTCGGACATGCGCTTCATCTCCGAGGACGGTTCCACCGCCGTGGCCCAGGTGTCCTTCCGCGGGCAGACCGATGCGCTGACCCCGGCCGACCGTGAGGCGATCACCGCGATCGCCACCGGACCGCAGGCCGCCGGCGTGGAGGTGCTGTTCTCCAAGGAAATCCTGCAGGACATCTCCGAGGTGTTCGGGGCCGCCGAGGTGGTGGGCCTGGTGGTGGCCGCGATCGTGCTGATCGTGATGCTAGGTACGCTGATCGCCGCCGGGCTGCCGCTGCTGTTGGCGCTGCTGGCGTCGGCGCCGGTGTGGGCACCACCCTGGCGTTCTCCTCATTGGTGGACATGGCCTCCATTACCCCGGCCCTGGCGCTGATGCTGGGCCTGGCGGTAGGGATCGACTACGCGCTGTTCATCATCCACCGGCACCGCACCCAGGTGCTGGGCGGCATGCAGGTCGGTGAGTCGATCGCCCGGGCGGTGGGCACCAGCGGCAACGCGGTGGTCTTCGCCGGGCTGACCGTGATCATTGCCCTGGCCGCGTTGACCGTGCCGGGCCTGCCTTTCCTGAGCGTGCTGGGCCTGTCGGCCGCATTCACCGTGCTGATGGCGGTGCTGCTGGCAATCACCCTGCTGCCGGCGCTGCTGTCCCTGGTGGGCGACAAGATCGTCTCGAAGCGGGCCCGTGAACGGGCCGCCGCCGGGGTGGTTTCCGAGCCGAAGTCGGCGCGCTGGGTACAGCTGCTGACCAAGGCCGCGATCCCGGTGAGCCTGGTGGTGGTTGCGGTGCTGGGCACCATCGCCCTGCCGGCCACCCAGATGCGCACCGCCCTGCCCGATGGCTCGGCCGAGGCCGCCGATTCGATGGCGTTCCAGGCCTACCAGCAGACCAGTGACAAGTTCGGCGCCGGGTACAACGGGCCGCTGCTGGTGCTGGCCGACCTGCCCGGGGACCTGAACCAGCGCCAGGCCGATTCGCTGGCCCTGGATGTGGCCGATCAGCTGCGCACCCATGATGCGGTGATCGCCGCGATCCCGGCCACCATGACCGATGACCGCTCGCTGGTGGCGATCCAGGTGATTCCGGCCGACGGGCCGGCCTCGGAAGCCACCGAGAACCTGGTGCACGAACTGCGGGATGACGCCGAGCGGATCCAGTCCGCCACCGGCATCACCGACATGGCCGTGACCGGTCAGGTGGCCGCGCAGATCGACGTTTCCGAGGTGGTCACCAACGCGCTGGCCCCGTACCTGAGCATCGTGGTGGGCCTGTCGCTGATCCTGCTGCTGCTGGTCTTCCGTTCCCTGGTGGTGCCGCTGCTGGCCACCGGCGGCTTCCTGCTCTCGCTGGCCGCCGCGTTCGGCGCCAGCACCGCGGTCTACCAGTTCGGCTGGCTCTCGGGCGTGTTCGGGGTCAACGTCCCGGGACCGCTGCTCAGCTTCCTGCCGATCCTGCTCACCGGCATCCTGTTCGGCCTGGCCATGGACTACCAGGTGTTCCTGGTCTCTGCGATGCGTGAACGGTTCGTGCACGGTGAATCGGCCCGTGACGCGGTGCGTTCGGGCTTCTCCATGACCGCCCCGGTGGTCACCGCCGCGGCGCTGATCATGATCTCGGTGTTCGCCGGGTTCATCTTCTCCCACCTGGCGATGATTCGCCCGCTGGGCTTCGCGCTGGCCTTCGGCGTGCTGTTCGACGCGTTCGTGGTGCGCATGACCCTGATCCCGGCCGTGATGCACCTGCTGGGCGACAAGGCGTGGTACCTTCCCAAGTGGCTGGATAGGATCCTGCCGAACGTGGACGTCGAGGGCGAGGGGCTCACCGCCCTGCTGGAGGAACGCGACGAACACCACCACGACCGGGCAAGCCACACCGAAAGCGTGAACGCATGAGCGAACAGACCCTGAACCAGAACCCCGCGCAGGCCCCGCGCCTGCTGCTGGCCTCGGCCTCCCCCGGCCG